>DATCJN010000034.1:0-25852 GCA_036562755.1 Clostridia bacterium
CAAAAAGTTGTAGATTTTGTCACAATATGATAAATTATTATCGATGGTTTCAATAGGATTTGAAACCAAATCTAATTCAAGGAGTTTTTAAAACTTATGTCCAAGTTTAAAAGCGCTTTAGACCGCTATTTTGGAATCTCCTCTAAAGGCAGCAAGATTTCCACCGAAATAATAGCGGGCGTTACCACGTTCTTGACAATGGCTTACATTCTCGTTGTCAATCCCAACACTTTGGGTGGAGTAGCCGATAACGGTTTCTCTAACGAGGCAATGTGGTCTTCTATCTATGTCGCTACCATTATAGGCGCATTTGTCGGAACCATACTTATGGCTTTGTATGCCAAGATACCTTTTGCTCAAGCGCCTGGCATGGGCTTAAACGCATTTGCCTTCTATCTAGTATCCATAGTTGGCATAAGCTATGGCGCAACGATGAAGTTGATACTAATTTCGGGTATAATCTTCGTCTTATTGAGCATCTTTGGCATTAGAGAAAAGATAGTTGTTGCTGTGCCGGACGTTATTAGAAAGGCTATTCCCGTAGGTATCGGTTTATTTATCGCTTATGTAGGCTTGCAAAGCGCTAAAATTATTGTAAAAGGACCTACCATTACCTCTCTTGCAGCTTTGTCTTCTTGGGAAACCGCAAAAGCTCCCTTGGTATGCTTTGTAGGACTTTTGGTAATCGCTATTTTGTCCAAATTGAACGTTAAAGGCGCTATACTTATTGGTATAATTTTTGCTACATTTGTAGGCGCTATTCCCGGTGTCAACGTTACCGATTTATCCGGTTTAAAGGGCGCTCAATGGTTGCCTCATTTTGACAAATTCTTCTCTACTGATTCTGACGTTAGCAGCTTAATAGCTACTTGGTCGGGCTGGGATGATTTTGGCGCATTGTTTACAACTTTTAGCGGAGCTGTATCCGTTATCTTGACAATACTATCGTTTACCATGATTGACATGTTCGACACATTCGGAACATTATATGGAACTTGCAGACGCGCTAACATGCTAGATGAAAACGGCAACGTTCCTAGATTTAAACAAGCTTGCCTATCCGACGCTATCGCTACCGTAGTAGGCGCTGCTGTTGGTACTTCTACCGTTACCACTTATGTTGAATCAGCTTCCGGCGTAAGCGTAGGCGGAAGAACGGGCTTGACAGCTTTGGTTGTAGCTTTACTCTTCCTCTTAGCGTTGTTCTTGACTCCTATATTCATGATTATTCCTGGAGCCGCATCCGCTAGCGCTCTAATTTATGTAGGCGTATTGATGATAGCTACCGTTAAGGACATTAACTTTGAGGATCCTGCCTTGGCCGTTCCCGCGTTCATAACCTTGTTCGGAATGCCTTTGGCATACTCCATCACCGACGGTATCGGTTTGGGAATAATTTCCTATGTATTAATCCAAGTTGTTCTGTATGTAGTTAACATCATCAAATACGCAATCAACAAACAAAAATACGAAAAACCCGCTTGGGAAGTTCACCCTATTACGTTGGTTATATTCGTATTGTTCGTATTGAAGTTTGTTGTGCCCACTGATTTCTAATTAATAATAAGAGCATTTAAAACGGTCTTCTAAGCGAAGGCCGTTTTTATTATGCTTGCTAAAATTTTCTTTTGGGGCTACAATTAATTTAAAAGGAGATGATAGTAATGAAAAAATATATCGACGCGGCCGCGGGCAGAATTAAGCCCGATAAGGTTTTAAAAGGCGGCAATGTGGTAAATGTATTCAGCAGCAAAATTATTAAAGCCGATGTCGCCATAGTGGGCGAAAAAATCGTTGGAATAGGCGATTACGACGGACTTGAAAATATAGACTGCAGCGGCAAATATATAATTCCCGGGCTGATCGACACGCACTTGCATATAGAATCTACCATGCTCACTCCCGCGGAGTTTTGCAAAGTAATTATTCCTTACGGCACGACCACCATAATAGCCGACCCGCATGAGATCGCCAATGTTCTGGGCATTGAGGGAGTAAAATATATGATTGAGCAGACCAAGGGCTTGCCAATCAACGCGCGCTTTATGCTGCCCTCTTGCGTGCCCGCAACCTTTTTTGAAAACGCGGGAGCCATAATTGATTCTAAGCAAATCAAAGAATACATAACCGACCCCGATATATTCGGACTGGGCGAGTTTATGAACTTTGTGGGCGTATATTTGGGCGACGAGGAATGCCTTGCAAAAATAGAAGCCGCCGCCCAAGCGGGCAAAATTACCGACGGTCACGCTCCCGCGCTTTTGGGCAAAGAACTCAACGCTTATACGGCCGCGGGCATAAAGACCGAGCACGAATGCACGACCGTTGACGATATGCTAAGAAAGATAGACAACGGCTTTTATATCCAAATAAGGCAGGGCAGCGCGACCAGAAACGTAGAAACTCTGGTAAAAGGCGTAACCCCTCAAAATATGAGAAGATGCATGTTCTGCACGGACGACAGACACATAGACTCATTATTATACGAAGGACATCTCAACTATAACCTAAAAGTCGCGGTTGAAAACGGCCTAGATCCGATAAGCGCGGTAACTATAGCCACTTTGAACGCGGCTGAATGCTACGGCCTAAAGGGTTACGGCGCGATCGCGCCCGGATACATAGCCGACATAGTCGTAATGAATGACTTAAAAGATTTCGTCGCCGATATGGTATTCTTTAAAGGCGAATTGGTTGCTAAACAAGGCAAGCCGCTGTTCGAGGTTAAGGTAAAACCCGACGAAAGAGTGCTAAACACCGTAAGGATAAGCGACGTCAAACCCTCTGACTTTGAGATATATTCCAACAGCGACAAAGTCCTCGCCATTGACCTTATCCCCGCCAATGTGGTAACCAAAAAGGCAATAGTCCAAGTCAAGAGAAACCCCGACAACTCTATTGACATAAAAGGCACGGATTTATTAAAGCTGGCCGTAATCGAACGCCACAAAAACACGGGCAATATCGGCAAGTGTTTGATAAAAAATTACGGTTTAAAAAACGGCGCTATTGCTCAAACCATAGCGCACGACTCTCATAATATAATCGTGCTAGGCGACAACAACGAGGATATGGCTTTGGCAGTCAACAGCCTTAAAGAGCTGGGCGGCGGCTTGATAGTTGTCTCCCAAGGCAAAGTTTTAGGTTCGCTAAAACTTGAAGTCGCAGGACTTATGACCGCGCGTCCTATAGAGGAAGTCAACGAAGAGTTCCAAAAGATGATCGAAATCGCGCATTCGCTGGACGTTTCCAAAGAAGTAGAGCCTTTTATGACGCTGTCTTTCTTGGCTCTGCCTGTCATTCCCAGCTTGAAGTTGACGGACAAAGGCTTGTTTGATGTGGATAAATTTGAGTTTGTATCCTTGGAAGCCTGATTTATTTGCGACATATATAAAAAAGGGATATTTATCATATAATATCCCTTTTTTTTATGCGATCAACTATTTCTATCAATTAATTTTGTTTTTCATTTATCAAAAACATGATATAATCATATCATATTTACACTTCTACAAAAAGATTAAAGAAAAGAAATCAAAAAAAGTATAGAGATTTTTTATGATTTTTAATCTCGCTAATCAATTTTTGAGCGTAAAGACCAGCGCGGCGGGCGGAGAAATTGTTTCGATCGTTCAACGCGGCACAGAATACATAAAAAGAAGTTTTGATGTTTTGGACGGCTGGGCATTTAATCTTTTTCCCGTAATCGGCAGGCTCAATCAAGGCGTATATAGATACAAGGGCGGAGTATTCAAACTGCCCAAGAACGGCTTTTTAAACAAAGTAATGTTTGAAGTCTCAAGTTATGATAAGGACAGCGTAACTTATGAGTTTAAGTATGATGAATTTACCCTTAAAGCGTATCCTTTCAAATTTTTATTTAGCGTAAATTACAAACTTATAAAAAATCAAATACAAATAACATATAAAATAACCAATTTAGATAATAAACCAATGTATTTTTGTTTGGGCGCAAAGCCCGGTTTTAACGTGCCTTTGAACAACCAATTGAGCTTTAGCGATTATTATTTGGAGTTTGAACAAGGCGCTTCAATTAAAAAATTAAATTTGGATTCCTCGTATTTATTAAACGGAAAACAAGAGCCTTTTGAACTTCAGGGAGGAATCTTGCCATTGCGGCACAGGCTTTTTGACAACGGCGCTATAATTTTGGCGGACGCGCCCAAATCGATAGCGCTAAAATCAAAATACGACTCAAAAAGCGTCAAAATTACTTATCCGTATATGAAATATTTGTCGCTTTGGAAACCGCCCAAGATAGATACCCCTATGATATGTTTAGAAGGCTGGACAGGCCTGCCTTCTTATAACTACAAAATTGACGATATTCAAACCAAAGAAGAAATAATCAAATTAAATATCGGAGAAGAATATATTAACGCTTGGAGTATAGAGATAAATTAAAAAACAGCCTTAAAGTTTTTAAGGCTGTTTTTTTATTCAACCCGTTCTTTTATAGATAAATCTTAAGCTCTTGTATGTGTCTTTCTAACATCTGAATGTAGTCTTCGGCTAGCTGCAAAATTTCGGTGTCGGCGTCCATATATTTTCTTTTGTTTTTCAGCGCCTTAATCCAGCCCAGATTGCTGCCCATTAGGTTTAGCTCGGCAAGCTTGGAAGTAGTGCTGTTAAACATAGTCTGCATATCCAGCGACATAGTAACGCACATCTTGGTGCAAATTCCCGGACCGGATTCTTCGTAGCCTTTTTTGTTTAGAATTTCTTTGGTTTTTTCAAAGATTTCGCGGTAGCCTTTAAGTTGATTTTGCAAAACTTCTTCAAACTTTTGGTCGTGGTTGATGCAAATCGTCTTTTTTAACGAAATAATTCCCATAGTGGCGTTTTTATGCAAGAGCTTTAGTAATTCTTTATTGCTGTTTTCTTGACTCATAAGCATATACTCCTTTTTTTCATATATAAATTGTTTGCTACCGTATTTGTTTTTATTCAAAATACGAGTTAACTTTTGGTTATATATAGGCGTTAAGATATAAAAATTTACTATATAATTTTTGGCGCAAACCCCTTGTAAACATATGTTCAAATATGGTATTTTATTAACGCGGAGGGAATTTATGAATTGGACTTTCATAAAAGCCATGCTGGATTGTTATAAGAATATAGACAAATTGGCCGACGCTTTGGACAAAAGGGTTACGGACATAGCCTTAAAGTCCGCAGGTTTTGACGGGAACTTTTTGCCCGCGTCTTATTATGTCCGCGCGATTACCGATTTGACCAACCAAAAAATAGACCTTATCAATATTAAGGTCGTGATAATGGATATGATAAATAATTTGCCTTACAGATACCGCATAGCCGCAAAATACAGATATGTTGAAAATCTAAAGATAAAAGATATTGCCCAAAGATTAGGCATAAGCACAAGGAGCATTTTTAGACTGCTGGAAAGAACGCCGCTTTACTGCGACGAATACTTGACTAAGCGCGGCTTTGACGACGAATGGTTTTTGGAAAACTTCGCGAATAAAAAATGGATGTCAAAACATTTAAGAAACAACGCGGTAAAAGAAAAAACGATTATCAGGCCGCAAAACAATATTTACATAATTCACGCAAATTAAAAAATTCGGGCTTATGCCCGATTTTTTAAAGATTAAATCAATTTTTTCTTGGCTTAAAAATCAAATATATAAAAAACACCACCGGGACGCAAATCGCGATAGCGATTAATAACTGCGTCCAAAAATTATATGTCTGGTTGAGTTTTTCGTCCGGATCGACTACGGGCGCTACCGGTTTGGGCGAGATGTCGTTGGGGAATAGGATTTCGTTTTGAACCGTTACGTAATCGGAGTAAATATAGCCGTATTGGGTTTGGGCGCCGTTTTGTAGCTTGACATAATACCAATAAGGCGAGCCCGTAGTTAACTCTTGCCCCTGAATTTTATTGTAATATTGAACGCTGGTTCCCGAAGGCAGCGAAGCTACCTTCTCGGCGCTTTTGTCGGGCAGCGCGCGCACATTGGCCGTAATGTCGCCCGAGACGGTCAAGAATAAATTAGTCGGGTATTTTGAGGCGGGCTCGTAATTTTTTATGTTGATAGCCGAAAACTTAACATAGCCTATGATATCGTCATATTTGACTTTATAAAAAACCTGGTCTATTTTTTCCAAAATTTCTACGAAATAGGTTTCGGGCAAATAAAAATATATGTTATCCATCGCGTCGGAATCGGTAGGATTTCGATAGAGAATGGAATTGGATTCCACAATCAAACCGTAACCTAAAGAATCGGACGCTTTGACTTGGCCAAATGACATAACCGAAGAAAAGATTAAGATCAAAACAATCAATAGGCGTAGTTTCCTCATTACCAAAAATTATACGCCCAAACTAAAGGGCTTTATACTACTTTTTTTCAACTATAAAGTCGAAATATGGATTTAAACCAAAAAGTAGCCAGATTTCTGGCGCTCAAACAAGAGCTGGAGCGGCGCGAGCAAGAAGACAATTTATCAAGATACAACAAGGGCGAAAAAATCCATCGCAAGCAAATGCAGTTTCACCAATGCCCCGCGCGCAACCGCTGGGTGTTCGGAGGCAACCGAAGCGGCAAAACCGAGTGCGGCGCGGTGGAAACCGTTTGGCTGCTTAGGGGCATACATCCGTTTAAGCCCAACCGCCCCAACATAAGCGGTTGGGCGGTGTCCTTGACCGCCCAGGTTTCCCGCGACGTCGTTCAGCAAAAGATTTTGCACTACCTGCCCAAAAGATATATAGCCGATATTTCTATGCAGTCGGGTTCAAAGGATAACTATAAAGAAGGCGTGATTGATTACATTTTGGTAAAAAACGTCTTCGGCGGAGTTTCGAGGCTGGGTTTTAAAAGCTGCGACCAGGGCAGAGAAAAGTTCCAGGGCGCAAGCCTGGATTTTGTGTGGATAGACGAAGAGCCGCCCAGAGAAATATACGAAGAGTGCCGAATGCGGTTGTTTGATAAATTAGGCTATTTATATGTAACCATGACGCCCCTTAAGGGAATGAACTGGGTTTACGATGTCATTTATAAAAACTCTTGCGAAGACCCCGAATTAAAATGCTTTTTTATGGAATGGGCGGATAATCCTTTCTTGGATCAGGCCGAGATAGAGAGGCTTACCAAGATTTTGGACTCCGAGGAGCTTGAGAGCAGGCGTTACGGCAGATTTTCGGGCAAGGGCGGACTGGTCTATAAAGAATTTGATCCGTCCGTCCACGTAATAGAGCCGTTTAGCGTGCCGCCGGCGTGGTTTGACAATATTTCGATAGATCCGGGGCTTAACAATCCTTTGTCGGCGCATTGGTATGCGGTGGACTTTGACGGGAATGTGTATGTCATAGCCGAACATTACGAAGCGGGCAAGGATATAAAATACCACGCCGAAAGGATAAAAAGCATATGTTCCAAACTAGGCTGGCCTTCGGATAGACAGGGCAAGATTCGCGCGCTTATAGACAGTTCGGCGGCGGCTAAAACTTTGGCGGGACTAAAGAGCGTAAGCGAATTGTTTTACGAAGAAGGCATAGTCGTCAACCACAAAGTAAACAAAGACATTTTTTCGGGCATTTCCAGGGTAAAGTATTACCTAAAAAAAGGCGACAACGGGAGGCCCAAGTTATTTGTCTTTTCGCATTGCATCAATATGATAAAGGAATTTTTAAGCTACTCCTGGGACTATGGCGACGCGCCCAAAAAGCAAAACGATCACGCCATGGACGAACTTAGATATTACATAATGTCCCGCCCCGAGCCGCCCGAGCTAAAACCTGCAAAAAGCGAAATAGCCCGCGATAAAGATCGGCTGATAAGAAGATTAAACAACTCAAAAAGGGCCTTACTGTGAAGAGCGAATTTTTAAAATTATTAAAGCAAAAGGCGCAAGGATACGAGGCGGACGAAGTGGTAGAAGAGTATGTCAACGACCAGGACGGGTTAAAGCTAGTCAAGCGCAAGGTGACCAAAAAATACGTTCCGCCCGATACCAGCGCCGTTAAGTTATTAATGGATTTGGAGCCTAACATAGAAGATTTGACCGACCAGGAAATTCTGGAAGAAATCGAGCGGTTAAAAACCCAGATAAAAGAGGAGTTAAAGAATGGAGATAGTCGAACTAAAACTTAAATCGCGCTGCGAAATAGGCGTTTGCAAAAACTTCGCCGCCTTCGCGATACGCGCCAAAAGACTGGGGATACGAAACGAAATTCATGTCTGCCGTGATTGTCTTGCCGAGCTAAACAAACATAGCTCCAAAATCTTAAAAAAGGTGCGCAATGAAAAAAACAGCGATATCTAAAGACAAACTTTATCTATTGGGCGATAAAACGGTAAACGAATTAATAGACGAAGTCAGAAAGGATTTTGAGACTAGACAAAACGCCCGAAAACATTTAGAGCTTCAATGGCAGTTAAACATCAATTTTGTTTTAGGCAACCAATATTGCGACATAATGCCTAACGGCGAGATTCAAGACCTGGATAAGCGGTATTTTTGGCAGGAACGCCAGGTTTTTAACCACCTAGCGCCCATACTTGAAACCCGCTTGGCCAAGCTCAACAGAGTTCGCCCCAAGATGACCGTTTTGCCAGCAACCGACAACGACTCGGACATTTACGCGGCAAAACTCTCGACCATGCTGTTAAATTCCGCCTACCAAAAAAACGAGCTAGATAAAGTCATATCAGAGGCTACCGTCTGGAGCGAAACCTGCGGCACGGCGTTTTATAAGGTGGATTGGAATCCTTCGGGCGGGCGCAAAGTGGGAATTGCGGACGGCAAGCCCATTTACGAGGGCGATATTAAGGTTTCCGTGATTCCGCCCTTTGAGATTTACCCCGATTACCTAACAGCCGGCGAAATAGAGGACTGCAAGAGCATAATCTGGGCGCGGGCGGTTGAGGTTAGGGCCATAAAAGAAATTTGGGGCATAGACGTGCCGGGCGAGCAAGTGCGGCTCTTTGGCTCAAGTCCCGCTTGCGATATGGCTATAGTCATAGAGCGCTATGAAAAACCGTCCAAGCAGTTCCCCAACGGCCGCTTAATCATAATCGCCCAAGACAAGTTACTGCACATAGGCGAGCTGACCTTAAAAATAGGCTCGGATTATTCCTTGACCTATCCTTTTATTAAGCAGCTTTGCACCAAGGCGGCAGGCTGCTTTTTTGGGATAAGCATAATAGAAAGGGCTATTCCCGTTCAGCGCGCGTATAACGCGGTCAAAAACCGCAAGCATGAGTTTTTAAACCGTTTGGCTATGGGCGTGCTGGCGGTAGAAGACGGCGCGGTGGACATAGACGAATTGACCGAGGACGGCTTGCCCCCCGGAAAAATCGTGGTGTATCGTCAGGGTTCCAATCCGCCCGTGTTTATGGATACGGGCAGGCTGCCTTCCGAGCTAAACTACGAAGAGGACCGCTTAATGAGCGAGTTTATAACCATAAGCGGCGTATCCGAAATTATGCGCAACAGCCAGGCGCCCAGCAGCGTTTCTTCGGGCGTGGCCTTGCAGCTTTTGATAGAGCAGGACGACACAAGGCTTTCTATGAGCGCCGAGTTCATACGCGAAGCCGTAAGGACTTTGGCTAAGATGATATTGAGACTGTATAAGCAGTTTTGCGAGCAGACCAGGTTATTGAGCGCCGCAGGCGAAAACGGCGAGCTTGAGATATATTATTGGCGCTCTAACGACATAACAAGCGACGACGTGGCGTTTACCACCGAAAACGAGTTAAACCAAACCCCCGCCAACAGACGAAACTTTGTGTTCGACTTGCTAAAGACGGGTTTGCTTGCGGACGAAAACGGCAAGATAAGCAACCATATGCGCCACAAAATATTGGAAATGCTGGGACTGGGAATTTGGGAAAACGCCAAGGACTTAGAAAGCCTGCACATAAAAAAGGCCAAAAAGGAAAACTTTGAGCTTACCAAGGCGGAAGTATCCGCAAGCGAAATAGACGACCACGAGCTGCATATTCAAGAGCATATTAAGTTTATGCTCTCGGACGAGTTTAAAAAATACTCTGACAGCGAAAAGAGGTTTTTAACCCACATTCGCCATCATAAAGAGATAGCCAAGATGAGCGCGGGAGAAAACTAAATGAGCGAAGTTTTACTGGGCAAATTTCAAAGCGTAGAAGAGCTTTTAAAGGCCTACCAAAACTTAGAGGCCAATTACACAAAAAAATGCCAATTAATTTCCCAATTAAAAAAAGAACTTCAAGACATAAAAAGCCAAACCGCTCAAACACCCCAAAATATCCAAGTCGATAGCCAAGATAACTCTATGAATATAGAGCCTTCGCAGTCGGCAGCGGATATTAGGGACAATGTTTGCCAAGACGATTATAATCTGGACTTGGAAATCCAAAGATTTTTTGAGTCCTATCCCCAAGCCAAGCAATACGCCGCCCTTATAGGAGAAGCGATAACCGCTCAAAAGCCTACTTTGGTGGACTTTTTGGCAGCGTTTGTCCAAGTCTTAACTAGCAAAAGCCCGCAGGATTATTTAACAGACCCTGAGTTTTTGGAAAAATTCGTCTATACAAACGAAAACTTAAGGCAATATTTTATCCAAAGCTATCTTGACGGGCTTTTAAAGGGCGGGCAACCCTTTACGGTTTGCGGGCAGGCGCCTGCGATAAGCGTTTCGCCCCCGGCGCGCCCTAAGAGCTTGGCGGAAGCGCGCGATTTGGCTAAAAAAATACTAACTAAATAAGGAGAAAGCTTATATGGTAACCTTACAGAGCGCCGAAAGCGTGTTAAAAACGGTTTATCTGGACGTTGTCAGCAACCAGCTAAACACTGAAATTAACCCGTTTTTGGCAAAAATCAAACAGTCCACAGAGGACGTTTGGGGCAAAGAGGTAAGAAAACTTGCGCCTTTCGGAATCAACGGCGGAATAGGCGCGGGCGCGGAAGACGGCGATCTGCCCTCCGCTTACGGCAATCAATACGTCCAATTCGTAAGCGCATTAAAGAACCTATACGGCCAAATCGAAATTTCGGATAAGGCCATAAGAGCCTCGTCCAACAGCGTGGGCGCGTTTGTCAACCTCCTAAACGCCGAAATGGAAGGTTTGCTAAAAGCAAGCGCGTTTAACCTGGGCAGAATGCTCTACGGCGACGGCAGCGGTTTGGTTGCCGAAGTCTTGGAGAGCGGCCAAGGCTCTTGCGCGGTCAATACGGTAAGAAACCTTATAGAAGGTTTGGCCGTGGATTTTTACTCTAACGATGTAAAGATCGAGAGCGCCCAAAGAATAATATCCATAGACCGAGACACTAAGACCGTGTATTTTGCCAACGCCCAGCTCCAAATTCCCGCGGGCGCTAAGATGTATGTCCAAGGCTCTTACAACAACGAGCTGACCGGCTTAGGCGCTATTTTCTCGGACAGCAAAATTTTATACGGCGTTGACCGCGATGTCCACAAATGGATGAAGCCCTATGTAAAAGAGGTCAACGGCGACATAACCGAAATAGTTATGCAGCAGGCCATAGACAGACTTGAAGAAGTCAACGGCTCCAAAGTGGACTTTATAGTATGCTCGGCGGGAGTAAAGCGCAATTATCAAGAATACATGCTCTCGTTTAAGCGCAACATCGACGTTATGGAACTAAAGGGCGGATACAAGGCCTTAACCTTTAACGGCATTCCTTTGATTTCGGACAGATTTGTGGGCGAGGGCGAAATGTATCTGTTAAACAGCTCCGAGTTTAAGCTTCATCAGCTCTGCGATTGGAAGTGGCTTGAAAACGAGCACGGCAGAATCTTGCGTCAAATGCCCGGAAAACCCACTTACGCCGCTACCTTGGTAAAATACGCCGAGCTTGTGTGCGACAAGCCCGCAGGCCAAGCAAAACTTACAGGTATAACCGAAAGCTAAAAATTTTGCCGCCTTGCATATGAGGCGGCAAAATAATATTATTCGATATGAAAATAAAGATAGAAAACGATTTATACGACATCGCCAACAGACTTAAGGCGATAGACAGCGGGTATTTCGTGCTATACGACACTGCGCGCAAAAAATACGAAGTCCACAATTCCAACAACATAGGCGGCACATATTGCTTGACCGTGCCTTACGAGAAACTGGACGCCCGAACAATAGACTTTGTTCAAAAAACCCGACGCGAACGGTTTGATAAATTGTTAGAGGAAAAATTATGGTATTAAAAGACATCTTAATCCAGACCGCCACGCTGCTAAAACTAGACAATGTTTTAAGCCTTAAGGAATTGGGCGGCGAGGGCGAGGACGAGCAGGCCAAAAAAGATTTGGAGCTTCTAAAAACCTGCGTCAACCTTATAATCAACGAGATTGCAAGCGACTATGTTCCGCTATCGACAGTGGAAGAAGTTTTGGTAAAAAATTCCAAAATACCCTATGTCAACCTGTCTAAGACGGCGCTTAACATAAAGTCTGTAAAAGATTCTTACGGTCAAAAGCGCTATTTTAAAATTTATCCGTCCTATATTTACACCGACTGCGAGGGCGTTTGCCGCGTAGAATATACCTATCTGCCCGCCTATGTAGAGAATTTGGACGAACAGACCGAATACCAAAACTCCAAGATAACCGCGCGCATTATCTCATACGGGGCGGCGAGGGAATACTGCCTCATTATGTCAATGTATGAAGACGCGCAAAGCTGGGACGCCCGCTTTAAAGAAAGTCTTGCAAGCGCATGCCGTCAAAACAACTATTTGACTTTACCCAACAGGCTTTGGAGATAAGTTTATGGTTTATCTAAAAAAGCTAAAAACACCCAAAGTCAAAAAAGTAATACTGCAGTTTGCCGATTTTTTGGGCGGGGCAAGGCGCGATATAGACGCCAACATCTTGCCCATAAAATACGCGTTTAATACGTATAACTTTGACATCTCTGACGGCGCGCTAAGAGACGGACTGGGGATAGAGAAACTGGATAAAAAATACCTCAATAAGCAAAACGAGTTAATTTATCCCGAAGGCGAGGTTTTGCGGGCGTGGCAGTATTACCGCTACGACTTTGACAACCAAAGGCGCGATGATAAATTAATCATCTATATGTCCGACGGTTATTTGTATTTTGTAGGGCTGTTTGACGAAACCTTTGAGTTTCAAAAAATTGAAAACTCTTATTTTTCATCGCCGCCCAACTTCCTAAACTACCGTCTAAACAGCGAGGATGTATTGATTGCCACTTCGCCCGACGACGAGATGCTGGTGTTTGACGGGGTAGGCTCCTACAGAGTTCCCGACGCGCCTAAAATAACCTCTATGAGCATTCACTACGAGAGGTTGTTTGCGACTTCGGCGGGCGAGAGCAACCAAATCTGGTTCTCTAAGGAACTTGATCCTGTAAACTGGGACATCAATCTGGAGAGCGCGGGCTTTATTGAGATGAACGACCAACGCGGCGCGCTTTTGGAAGTAATGAGCTTTTTGGACTATGTTTATGTGTTTAGGGAGTTTGGAATAAGCCGTATTAGCGCCTACGCAGACCAAACCCAATTTTTTGTCTCGCACCTGTTTACATCCAGCGGCCGAATAGCCAAAAAAACGGTAGCGCTGTGCGGCGACAGGGTAATCTTTTTAACTTCGAGCGGATTATACGCGTTTGACGGGTTGCAGACGCATAAGATTTTGAGTGAAATTACGGACGCCATAACCGACATAGACAGCGCGCACGCCGTGTTTTACAACGGCAAGTATTACCTTGCTTGCAAGTTCGATTTTAGGGACGGCAGAAAAATTCACTGCGAAACGGGAGACTTTACTTTAAACGCCGTTATAGAATACGACATCATAAAAAAATCTTATGTAATTTATCGAGGCATAGACGCGGCTAGCTTTTGCCCCCTAAAGATAGGGTCTCAAGAATTGCTCTGTCTTGCGACTAAAGGCGGCGGGTTTTTGAGCATTCTCGCCGAGGGCGCCAAATATTACCAAGACCAATTAAAAAAAGTCTGGCAGTCGCCTTATTCGGACTTGGGGCTTGCCAATTACAAAAAAGTCCTAAAGGCGTTATATATAACAAGCCTTACCCCTTGCGACATAATTGTTAATGCGGACGGGCGGGAGTTCAGATACAAAATTTCGGGCGGCCAGGGTATAACGAGGATTACCCCTAAAATAAGCTTTGAAAAGATGAGCATAACTTTTGAGTGCGAGGACTCGCCAAGTTATATAACCCGTCCGATGTTGGAATTGGATATATCACGATAAGGATAGATATGGATTACGGCAAACTTGCTTATATCGGACTTAACGATGTAAACAAAAGACTGCAAAACATAGAAAAAAACAACAAGTCCGCTCTAACCGCGTTTTCGCACAACAAAATCCTAAACCAAAAAATAAACGGCCATTATTTTTACGAGATAAAGTTCGGCGCCGCTCACGGCGCGCTTTCGCTGATAGGAAAGTTAAAATTTTTCCAACCAAGCGCGCAAAAACCCGACATAACCCTAAAACTCAACGAGCTTGTATGCTATTTTGACAGCCCCGACTTAAAAGAAGGCGCGCAGGATTATTTGATTTTTGCCGCCGCTCAAACCCAATCGGGCAACAACGCTATAAAGATAGAGATAAACGGCTACCAAGGCGAACTGTCAGGGCTGGACTTTAATCTCTTGGGCGAGAATCTAACAAGTTTTGAGCCCGACGAGCGCTTGCGCTTGCTCGATAGGGAATCCAAAAAACTGGTCGCGCATCTGGCAGGAGATAAAATCGCGTGTTATGCTAGCGATGACGGCTCGTTTGACTTTAACGGCGAGCCGTTTATTTTGGGCGAAGGAGTTAATTTTTGCATATGCCGCGGCTATGACGACGCGCAAAAAACCGCTTTGGCGTATATAGACGCTCAAAAAAACCTGTATTTTAAACTTTTAGGCAGTCGTTTGGTTTTTATTGACGACAACGCCTCGTCCATAGCTCTTTTGCCTCTGAATTTCGGGTATCTGGTTGTCTATATAAAAGACTTTAAGGCGTATTACAGATTTATCTACCGCGGGCTTGATGTTTCAAAACGCTTTGAGCTGGGAACATCTTTAAGACTTCCCGAGAGCGTCAACATCGTCTCAGACGCGCCCAAACCTATATTGTTAATAAAAACCTCGGACCAAAAGATTTATCTAAAGGCGGCGCGCGACAATATATTTTTCGAAGAAGGGGTTAAGGAAATAATCAAATCCACTTCGTTTATATAGGTCTATATGAATACATACGTCATAAAACACAACGGCAAGGTTTTTAAAGGAAGAAATATCACGCTTACAAGTTATATTCCCCAAGTCTTAGAAGGGCGCAGGGTAACCGACTATATCGCCTTTGGAAAAGGAAAAGGAACGCCTGTTCCCAACAGATACGACTTGTTTGAACGACTGGGAGCAAAGCCCGCAGAAATCATAGACATCAACACGGACTGCCAAAAAGGCGGTTATTATGTAACAAGAAAGATAACCTTAGAAGCCGACGAATTTGTAGGCGAAGTCATAACAGAAATGGGTTTTTGCGCCGAACTCGAGAGCGGGCTTATTACCCATTGCGTACTATCCGAAGGCGTATTAAAGACCGCAGAGCCTATGGAAATCATAGCCGTTTATACCGTGCCCAAAATGGACGGCTTATTAGAGGGCGATAACCCTTTGGCCAAGATTTTATTGGGCGCGCAAAATTTAACCGCATCAAAATTTACTTGCGGCTATTGCGAATACAATTCTATCCAGGACGCGCTTAACTTGCATGAGCGATACCCGTGCTCGCTAAATTCGCAAAGTCTGTTTTTTATTGAATGCCCGGTCGGCGACAAGCCCGATTTAATAATCTTTTACGACGGCATACCCGTTTTGAGAGCGGACGGCAGGTATTACAAGCCGCGAGCGCAGCAATATGTCTTAACCGTTTCTCAAAACGGAGTTATAGAGCAGAACATTAAAAACCTAAAAATTGCCAATATGTCCATAGGTTCGGTTTCGGTTATAGGCGCGATTCAGGCTATGCCTACTAATATTTCGCCCGATTTTAAAGCTATGCCGATAAAGAACAGCCAAAAGATTTTTGTCTCAAGGGACAAAACTTTTTTGCTGCTAATTGACGAAAACCAAATTCAAGTTTACCAAAACTCTTTGGGCAATCTGGTCTATTGGGGCGAAATAGTTTTGGATAGCAAGGTTTCTTGCTTGGATATTTGTCAAGGCAGATTGGCGGTAGTTTGCAACCATTCGGATACGCCTTTGTGGACGGGCAAGCGATTGCATTTGTTCCAGATTATTAACAACAGAATCATAAAAAGAGAACTAAACAACGATCTGCCCACGGACGCGCAAGCAATATCTTTGGAATATGCAGGCGGAAACAATATGTTTTTGTATTATCTGTGGGACGGAATTTTGACAGGCATGACTTTCTCTAATTCCGCTCCGACGCTCGTGCATAATTGTTCGTATGAGGTCGGCAAAGCAAATTTTGTCCAAACAAGCTACCGCCGCAATGTCGTGTTCGCAACCGACTTTGAAAACAATCTAAATTCCACCATTTACAAGGGACTGTTGAGCGAAAAATCTATATCAACCTCCGTTTTAATTGGTTTAAAGAATATCCTGCCCGACCAAATGTGTTTAACGGGCGAATTGTTGTCGTCCTTAAACTCTCAGACCAAAGAAATCGCCGCATATTCCTATCTTGCCGATATTTTAAAGTATAGCGATTTATATGAATATTTGCCCGATATTGCCTTCGCCTTTTTGGACGGTCGGTATATCATCATCGCCGACCGGAACAGAAACTATAAAATTCTTTCTATAGACTACCATACCGCCGAGCCGGTAGAGCTTGCCGTAGGCACCCTGCCGTGCGATGAAATTGACCAAGCCCATATTATGTGCGACATATTATTGCTAAAAAGTCAAGACAAATTATATTTCGCGCCGATTCAATCCGATCAGGGCTGGATATATTCCGACCAATTCGCCTACGGCGACCAAGTCAATGTTCGTTTTAGCGACATTTTACCCGCCGTCCAGTCCGGGTATGACGCGTGCGCCGCCATTTTAAATGTTCTTATTGCATAAAAAAGAGGGTTTTTGATGTTTTCCAAAGAGATAGGCATAGGACGGGGCAAAAATGTAAGCGGCGTTTATATAAAAGAGGGCGGTTATGTCTTGGTTTACTCAAAACACGACAATGCGATTGTAGAGCGAAAGTATATCTTAGGCAAAAGCGCGCCCGAAAATTTTGAAGGGAGACTTGTGTCTATGAGCGACATTTTCGCCAAGACCAACACTTTTGCCATAGAGAGCTGTAAAGGCAGGTTAAGACAAATAAAATGAGCTACGAGTTTTTGCCCCGCGAGGAAATCTTTAAGCTAGTAAGGCGCCGCAAAATAATTAACTATTACAAAGAGGTTTATAATGGCAATAGATTTCAAAAAACTTCTTCAGGACATAACGATAAAATTTCAGGACAAGGATCCAATCTATATAGCCGGAAATACAAAGAGCGTTCAGAATAACCCCAAAATAAAAGACGAATTAGAAAAGATAGACAGCCAATATACTCTGCCCCCGGTTAAAGATATAAAGCTTCCGCAATTGGAGTTGGAGAAGCTTGAGTATAAGCCTTTGAGCGACCAAGAAATTGAAGAGCTGGCTAAAAATTCTTTGGCGGAGTATTATACCAAAACTTCCAGGGCGATAGAGCAAGATACCCAGAACCAGCAAAAAAATCTGGACGACTACAAAAAAGAACTCTACGACGCTTTGTCCCAAAAAGAGGAAAACATTATTGAGTCTTTTGACCAAGCTAAAAAAGACGTGGCGTCTCAGGCGTTAAAGCGCGGCTTGGCCAGATCGTCCATAGCCTTGGGCATGGAAAAAGAGCTGGACGCACAAAAGGCGCGCGAGATAGCCCAAGCGCGAAACTCTTACATAGAACAGGCCGCGCGGATTGATTACCAAATCGCCGATTTGGAGACCAAAAAGCAGGCGGCGCTTAATGATTTGGACATAACATACGCCGCAAAACTCGCCATAGAAATCGACGACCTAAAGAGAGAGCGCGCCGAAAAGATAAAAGAAGTTCAAAAATACAACAACGAACTGGCAAAATACCAGGCCGAATACGAAATTGACCGCCTAAAAGCCGAACAGGACTTAACCCTTGGCCAATACGACATTTTAAAGAAAAAGACCGAAGGGCTTGATGCGCTGGAAAAAGAACTTGAAGCGCAAAAACAGCAAAAGAAGTTTGAGTATATTTTGGATTACTTAAGCCAAATGCCCAAGAAAGAAGCCATAAAGACGGCGGAAACGGATCCGGTAATTAAAAACGCTTTGGACACTTACTACTACCGCAAGCTTTTAAACGCGCTTGAAGCGCGCGGCTAGGGGGATATAACTATGTGGGAAGAAATTATCAAAATGGCGGCGACCAACGGGCTTTGGGCTGTCTTGTTTTGCGTGTTGCTGGTCTATCAGTTAAGGGAGAGCAAGGCGCGCGAAGCCAAGTATCAATCGGCTATAAGAGCGCTAAGCGAGAACTTAGGGATAGTCAGACAGATCAAAGACGACGTCGCCGAAATCAAACAAAAACTTGATAAAAAAAATACGCCTATTAAATCGATAAAAAAAGAGGTTATTGAAAATGAACTTAAAGAATAACAGCGTTTATCGTTCTTACGGGTTTTGGATGAGCCTGACCGCCGCGATTTTGCTGGTAGTTCAGACTATTTTATCCAGGCTGGGCATAGAGATAGACGTGCCCTTTGTCCAGGAAGTAATAAGCGGAATATTGGCGGTTTTGGTAATCCTGGGCGTCATAATCAAACCCAAAACGGACGAAGAATCCGAATTAGAAGAGTATATGGAAAACAAAGATCAAACCGCCGACCAAACCGATTCTCAACAATAATATCTAAAAAGCCCCAAAACTTTTGGGGCTTTTTTTGTTTGATGAATTATTAAAATCGTTTATCAGCTGCAATGTGTTATAATAATCATATGGAAAAATTTGAGTTTAACGAAAAACTAGTTCTAATCGACGGCAACAGCTTGATAAACCGCGCTTTTTACGCGCTGCCGCCGCTTACTGACGACCAAGGCAACTACACGCACGCGGTTTACGGATTTACCACCATGCTGTTAAAGGCGATAAACGATTACAAGCCCAGATATATAGCAGTATGCTTTGATTTGGCGCACCCGACGTTTAGGCATCTGTTATATACCGAATACAAGGCCAACCGCAAAAAAATGCCCGCAGAACTTGCCTCCCAGCTGCCCATATTAAAAGAATTATTGCAATGTATGGGAATTAAGATAGTCGAAAAAAAGGGCTACGAGGCGGACGATCTTATCGGCTCGATTTCAAAAAAATGCGGCTGCGAGTGCGTTATCTTAACGGGCGACCGCGACACCTTGCAGCTAATTAACGACCGCGTCAAAGTGTTCTTGACCAAAAAAGGCTTGTCCGAAGTCGCCGAGATAGACGAACAGGAACTGAAGAATTTATACGGCATCATCCCAAGCCAAGTCATAGATTATAAAGCGCTTTGCGGAGACGCGTCCGACAATATCCCCGGCATAAGCGGCATAGGCCAAAAGACGGCGTTAAGGCTGATTATGGACTATAACTCTTTGGACGGGCTTTATCAAAACATAGACAAAATAGGCGGAAAATTAAGAGAAAAACTAGAGCTTGGCAAGCAATCCGCGTATATGTCGTATGAGCTGGCCAAAATAGACGACCAGGCGCCGTATGACTTTAAACTATCAGACTTTGAATACCAGTATCCTTTCCCGATTTGCGTCAAAGAGCAGTTTGAAAAGCTCAAATTCAAAAGCCTTCTAAAAAAGGATATCTTCCAAGACGAAGTAAAAGAAGCCATTATCAACCAAATTCCCGCCGACCAAAATATAAATTATACCGAAATCAGAAGTTTGGATGAACTAAAGCGCATAGACCTAAAAAAAGGTTTTTCTATCGTTTGGGAAAGCGATATAAATATTGCTATTGACGAGAGCAACGAATATAAAATAATTCTGGCCGACACGCTTTTGGGCGACAGCGTTTCTTTTGAGCAGGCGGCGGAATACCTAAAGCCGTATTTGGAAAACGCGTCAATTGAAAAGACGGTATTTGACTACAAAGGCTTAAGGCATTATTGCGATTCCAAAGGCATTAATCTAAACGGCGTATTCGACATTGCGCTTGCATGCTATATAGTTGAGGGCGGAATAGGCGTATCCTCGCTAAAGAAGCTGTTATATAATTACTCTTGCAACGAAAAGTATCCCGCTTCGGGACTAATTAAAATAAGACAAAAAATCGAGCCTGACCTGGAGAGATTTAAACGGCTGTATTACGAAATCGAGCTTCCGCTAAGCGACGTCTTGTTTGATATGGAAAAGGCGGGCTTTAAGCTTGACCTAAAAGTATTAGACGAGCTAAACCAAAAATACAACGACTCGTTAGTAAAACTAACCGAAAAGATATACGAGTTAGCGGGCGAAAAGTTTAACATCAATTCGCCTAAACAGCTGGGCGAGATTTTGTATAACAAACTAAAACTAACCCCTACCAAGACCACGGCTAAGACCAAGGCGCTGTCCACCGACGCCGAGGCGCTGGAAAAGCTAAAGGGCGCGCATCCCGTAATCGACTACATCCTAAAATACCGCGCGATAGCCAAGCTCAACAGCACTTATATAGAAGGCCTAAAAAAAGTCGCAGATTCGGAAGGCGTGGTGCACACCGAATTCCGCCAGACCGTAACGGCTACGGGAAGACTATCCAGCATAGAGCCTAATTTGCAAAACATACCTATCCGCGACGATGAAGGCAAGGAAATAAGGCGGGCGTTTGTCGCGCGCGAGGGTTTTAAACTCATCACCGCGGACTACTCGCAGATAGAGTTAAGACTGTTAGCGCATTTTTCGGGCGAGCCCAAACTAATACAAGCATACCAAAACGACGAGGACATCCATACCCGCACCGCGAGCGAGGTGTTTGGAGTGCCGCCCGAACTTGTAACTTCGCAGATGCGCCGCGACGCCAAAGCGGTCAACTTTGGAATAATTTACGGCATAAGCGATTTTGGATTGGCTAAAAACCTGGATATTCCCGTTTCGGTAGCGCATAGATATATCGCGAAATATTTTGAAAACTATCCGCGCGTCCAAGAGTTTATGAAAAAAAGCGTGGAAGCCGCAAAAAAGAGCGGCGAGGTAACGCTTGCCAGCGGCAGAGTCCGCAGAATACCCGAGCTGAACTCGCCCAACAGAGCGCTTAGGGCATTTGGCGAGCGCGCCGCTATGAATATGCCTATGCAGGGCACGGCGGCGGACTTGATAAAAATAGCTATGATAGATGTTTGGCGCGAGTTTAAAAATCAAAACTTAAAAAGCCGCCTAATCCTACAAGTCCACGACGAGTTGATAGTCGAGGCAAAAGATGAAGAAGTCCAACAGGTCGTCCAAATCTTAAAGACCAAGATGGAAAACGCAATGAAACTCAACGTGCCCTTAAAAGTGGACATTGGCATAGGCGACAATTGGTTTGAGGTTTAAAGGGGCATATGTTAAAAATAGCGTTGACGGGCGGAATCGCCTCGGGCAAAACTTTGGCTTCCAAGACGCTTGAGAATTTGGGCGCTTATGTAATAGACGCCGATATGGTCTCGCGCGAGATCGCTTCGGAAAAAGCATGGAAAGAGCGCGTCAAGCAGGCCTTCGGCGAGCGTTTTTTTGATTCTAACGACGAATTAGACCGCAGAAAGTTAAGGGAATATGTTTTTTCCGATCCCGAGCGGGTAAAGTTATTGAATTCCATTTCCCACCCGTTGATTAGAAATAGAATAGAGCAAAAGCTCGACGCCCTAAAACATCTGCCTGTGGTATTCGTGGTTATACCCGTCTTAATTGAGAGCGGAATGACGGATATGTTCGACAGGGTTTGGACGATAGCTTCAAACCCCGCTACTAGAATAAAAAGGCTAATAAGGCGCGATAATATAACAGAAGAGCAAGCATATAATATGTTAAAAAGCCAAGTAAGCGAAGAAGAGCGCGCCAAAATAGCAAGCGTCATCATACATAACGACGGCGACGAGAAAGAATTTGTCGAGCGGGTAAAAAGTCATTACCGCAATTTAATGCGAGAACTGGGTATAACTTGAAAGAGTTTAGTCTTTATAAAATATATATAATCGTATTTTTGGCCGCGGCGTTTTTTGGTTTGACAGCCGCGCATTTGTATGTTTCTTTTTCATATCCTCTAAAATATAAAGATTATATAAAAGAATACTCCCGGGAATACGGCATAGACGAAGCTATGATTTTTTCTATAATAAGGGCGGAAAGCTCTTTTAATCCGCAAGCCGTGTCAAGATCAGGAGCCCTGGGCCTTATGCAGCTTATGCCCTCTACCGCGCTGATGCTGGCGAACGAGTTAAACATCGAAGGCTTTACCACCGATATGCTTTACGAGCCCAAAATAAATATACGCATGGGCGTTTTTTATTTCAAAAAAATGCTTGAGAAATTCGGAAATAGAGAAACAGCCCTTGCCGCCTACAACGCGGGCGAAGGCAACGTTTCAACCTGGCTTCAAAACGCCGCCTATTCCAAAGACGGCAAAACTTTACACTATATACCTTTTAAGGAAACTTCGGATTATATAAAAAAGATAAATAAAAATTACAAGATCTATAAAGTCCGAATCGGCTGAATTTTTTTATTTTTTTAAGATAATAATTATTACATAACGCCGTAAAAATCTTTGTGCGCCGATTGACCTTATCGTATTTTAATGATACAATTTAGTTGAAATAATGAAGAACCTTATTGAAAAGTTTTCCCGAAAATATCCAAGACATTGGGAAATCTTTAAGTTTTTATTGGTAGGCGGACTGGCCACCCTTATCGATATGCTGATAATGGCGGCGGTCATCTTTATTTTAAACAGAGAAATCTTTTCGTATAATTTTCTCAATGTCATTTTCCAAAGCGGCGCAAAAAAAGATCAGATTTTAAAATTTTCCTCCGTGTTAGGCACTTGCATGGGCTTTTGTATAAGCACGGCGTTTAATTATATAATGAGCGTCGCGTTCGTATTCGACCACAAAGAATACGCAAAAACCATAAGCGGCGCGTCCTTATTTATCGTCCTATCGGCCATAGGCTTTTTTATTCATATGCTGGGGATGTGGGCGTTTTTTGAATTATTAAAGATAAATTATTGGATAGTCAAAATAGCCATAACTGTTTTAGTGTTAATCTTTAACTATGTAACCCGTAAGGTCCTAATCTTTAGAGCGGACAAGCTTTCTCAACCTAAAGCTATTCCCGGTCAAAATATCTCCTACCAAAAGTCTAAGGACTAAGTATGGAACAAAAGCTTTTTAAAAAAATATTTAGCAGTTATATCTTTTGGGGCATTTTTTTAATCGTTATCTACATGCTTCCCAATCTCATCTTAGGCAAAGAAAGCTATATTTTTATGTTCGACACCTGGGACAGCGAAATATTTTTTTATAAGCTAAGCGGCCAATATCTAACCCAATTAGACGGTAAAATTTCCGAGGTCATGGACGGGCTGAGCATAGGTTCTATTAATGTTTTTTCGCCCGTTCAAGTTTTTACCTATATGATAATGGACGCGTATTGGGCGTTCGTGTTCAACGATTTTTGCGTCAGGGTAATAGGATTTTTGGGAAGCTTCCTTTTGTTAGACAAAATTTTTGACGGACGATATAAATTTATTTCCTTTTTGTCGGGCGTAATCTTGGCGTATCTGCCCGTGTTTTCGGTTTACGGAACTAGCATGTTCGGGCAGGCGCTATTGGCATATGCGGTTTGGAACTTAATAGAAAACAAACACAAAATCGCCTCTATAGTTTATATAGTCTTTTTCGGCATTTCTTCCTCTTTGATTTTGACGGGATATTATATATTATTCTTTCTTTTGGTTTTGGCGGTCGTGTTAAATATAAAAAAGGGCTTTAATAAGGCTTTGCCCGTTTATATAACATTTTTTATCATAACCGCGCTTTACCTTTTGACGCACTTTAAGATGATTTATAATCTCCTGTTCCAAGACTTTGAATCCATACGCAAAGAAAGGGTAATAAAAGAGCAAAGCCCTTTAGAGATTTTAATCTTATTCTTCGGCGGCCACTTCCACGCCATCGCCGCCCAACAATACGCACTGCTTGCGCTTATCCCTGTGGCAGTTATATTCTTTATCAAGCGAAAAAACAAGACCTTAAACCCTGCCGATAAAAAATATTTAAATATTGTTTGGGCGCTATTGGGATATAACTTTTTTGCTGCGCTTGTTAACGCCTTTTATTTCTCCAGGCCGGGAATTTGGCTTTCGACCAAGATACCCATTTTAGCGTCCTTTCAATACAGAAGATTTTTCTTTAGCTATCCTGTAACGTGGAATGTATTGTTTGGAGTCTGCGTCTATTTGCTTGCGAAATGGGGCGTCTTTGAAAAACTTAAAAACAGTTTTGGAAAAATAAGTAAGCCCATTTTCAAAAGCGCGACTTGCTTATTCTTAGCGTTTTTAATGGCGTTTAGCGTCACTTCCATATATGAGGCTGTTACCAATCATGAGTTCCATAATGTTCACAACCAAAATATCGGCAGGCTTTTTTACAGACAAACGGTAAAGGAAAACTATATCACCTACAATCAATATATGGACAAAGAACTGTTCGACTCCATAAAACAGCATATTGGAAAGGATACCAAAAATTATAAGGTCGTCAGCGTGGGAATATACCCGGTCATTCCTAGCATGAACGGATTTTATAGTTTGGACGGTTATTTCCAATTATACCCGCTGGAATATAAGCATAAGTTTAGGGAAATAATTGCGGGCGAACTGGAAAAAGACGAGGCGTTAAGGGTTTACTTCGACGACTGGGGCAATAAGTGTTATGTTTTTAGCGCCGAGCTGGGAAAAAATTATATGTTTTCAAAAAACAGCGCCCGCTCGATAGAACTAGACATCGACACCGCCAAACTAAAAGAAATGGGCGGAGAATATATCTTTAGCGCGGTGGAAATAAAAAATTATGAGGACTTAAACTTAAACTTTGAGGGGCTTTTTACCACGCCAAAGAGTTATTTTAGTATTTATCTATATAAGGTAAATTAAAGGATTGGCTATGGTCAAGTATTCGATTGTAATACCTGTTTATAACGAGCAAGAAATTCTGGAAATGTGCTACCGCGAGGTTAAAAAGCTGGCCGAAAAATTTGACGGCTCATATGAAATAATATTTGTCAACGACGGCAGCAAGGACGATTCGCTCAATATTTTAAAAGGCTTCGCTGGCGCGGATAAAACCGTAAAAGTTATATCTTTTTCGCGAAACTTCGGACACCAAGCGGCAATAAGCGCCGGCATGGAACACTCTTGCGGCGAGGCTGTTATAATAATGGACGCGGACTTGCAGGATCCGCCCGAAGTGGTCTTGCGGATGATAGAAAAATGGAAAGAAGGTTGCGACATAGTCTATGGCAAGCGCGTAAAACGAAAGGGCGAGCGCCCGTTCAAAAAACTCACGGCGTTTTTGTATTATAGACTTTTGGCGCGCATTACGGGGCTTAATATTCCAAAAGATACCGGCGATTTTAGACTGTTGTCCAGAAAGGCGGCGGACGCCATTGTCAGCTTGCCCGAAAGAAACAGATACCTGCGAGGGCTTAACGCTTGGGTGGGATTTAAACAAGCCGAGGTTTGCTACGAGCGCAATCCGCGCGCCGCGGGCGAAACCAAATACACCCTAAAAAAGATGTTCAAGCTGGCAGGCGACGGTATTATCAGCAACAC
>DATCJN010000055.1:0-13731 GCA_036562755.1 Clostridia bacterium
CGGCGCTAATCGGGTCTATTGTCATATTTGTCATTATACCACAACCCGAAAAAAAGAACAAAAATTTAAAATAGACAAAGTTTGTTTAAAAATGATAAGGAAAAATTAAACCAAAAGCAGCTTATCGCCCAGCCACCAAAACACAAGAGCGCCTAAACCAAATGAAACGACGTAGGCAAGCAGCGTAAATAGCAATACCTTAGCGGCAAAAATTTTGGGACGAGAGATTTCGTCTATTTTATAAAAAACAATGCAATATATAAATGCTTCAATACAAAACGCCGGTATTCCAAAAGTAATAAACCTTAAAAATAATTCAAAGGTAACGCCGCTTAAAATTAGCTTAGGATACAATAAAGCGCTCAGCAAAATAAAAATTACCAAGTTGGATATGCATATTGTCATAAGATGTTTTTTGGATGAGAACTTAAACAAAAACGCGAGTCCAATATTAATTAAAAGGGTAAGCGCTATCTGAACAAAACATGTAAGAATAAGTTGTCCGTAATTGAAATTTCTTTGGACTTTGATTTTTGATTCCGAGATGTTTGCCTTAAAATAACTTACATAAGCGTATATTTCGCAAGGCGAACTAATATCTTATTTTTATTTAACATCGCTATTCCTATATAATATAGATACAATTATATCATAAAAAAACCTTTTGTGAAAAAAATGTTAAAAAAATACCGTTAAAAATTTTAACGGTATTTTTAATTAATAAGAGTCTCAAAATCAAACTCGGGAAAATATTTGGCTACAAAATCCACTTTGGCTACGGAGAATGTTTTTTCGTTTAGGTAGTTTAATATTCCGCCGTCCGAACTGAATGTAAACTTCAGTTTATAAGAATATAACGCTTGGCCCTTTTCTCCGAAAACGCGGTTGATTCTTTCGCTTCCGTATTTGCCGTCGCCTAGCAATGGCCAGCCCGCGTTAGAAAATTGGGCTCGAATTTGGTGTGTGCGTCCGGTAATAAGGCGGCATTCCACAAGCGAAAGGCCGTCTCGGCTGGATAATACTCTGTATTCGGTAATGGCGGTTTTGGCGCCGGGTTCGGGATTGTTTTTTATATACACCTGGTTTTTTTGAGCGTCCTTAAATAAAAAATTTTTTAGCGCGCCAAAACTCGGCTTAGGAACGCCCTGGACAACGCAAAGATAATATTTTTGGATTTGCCGTTCTTTTATTTTTTGGTTCATTATCCGCAAAGTTTCGGCGTTTTTTGCGGCAATTACAATTCCGCCGGTGTTTCTATCTATCCTGTTGCAAAGCGCGGGCGCAAAGGAATTTTCTTGGTCGGGATTCCATTCGCCCTTTTTGTAAAGATAGGCTTTGATATTGGAAATCAAGGTATCCCAGCTCCATTCGCCGTCGCTATGGCTCAAAACTCCGGGCTTTTTGTCCGCAAGCAAAATGTTTTGGTCTTCGTATATTATATTTAATTTCGGAGAGGCAATTTTTAGCCAGCCGTTATCGTCGTTAGGCTTTTGGAAAAACTCGTCGTTTATATATAATTGAACGGTGTCGCCTTCTAAAAGGCGGGCGTCGCGTTTTGAGCCTTTGCCGTTTACCTTAATTCGCTTAAGACGGATGTATTTTTGGAGCAGCGATTCGGGCAAGAGCGGAACGGCCTTTCCCACAAAGCGATCCAGTCTTTGCCCCGCGTCGCTTTTGTTTATTTTCAATTCTTTCATTTATCAACCCTTGGTAAAAATTATTATGTATTTTGATTTAAATGTCAATTCCAATATTATCTTTAATTATAATTATGGACTGTTAATTAAAAGATCATGAGAGACTTATATCGACAGAAAAATAATATGTGTTTTATATAGCTAAAAAGAAACAATAAAAAACATTTCGATTTAACTTTGCGTATCAGGAAAAAAATTTAATAATTAATTATCTGATAAGGATCTACATTTAAAAACTTCATTATGCCCAAGGCTATATAATAGGCCAGTTTTTGCTGATATTCGTCCGTTATCAATAACTGCTCATCGTAAGCATTGGACAAAAACCCGCATTCCACTATGACGGACGGATAGTCCGTGCAATTAACTATGTAATAATCCCCGGCTAGATACAGCCTGTCGCAATGCTCTATATTAAGCGCCAAAACTTCCTGGATGCATCTGGCAAGCTCCTTGCCCTGCTCGTTGTCTTTTTTGTAAAAAACCTGGGCGCCCCGCTGTTTGGACTGAGAAAAATAATTCATATGAATGCTTACCATGGCGTCGGGTTGGGCCTCTTTGATAATCCGCGCCCGCTCTTCCATATCGCGCCTTTTGCGGTTTTTGGTGTGCAGTCCGTATAAGCCGTTGCCGTTGGTTCGAGTCATTACCACATTAAAGCCGTATTCTTTTAGCGTTTTTTCCAGCTTTTTGGCGACCTTGAGGTTAAGCTCGGATTCTTTAACCTTGGTGGATATGCCCACCACCCCCGAGTCTATGCCGCCGTGGCCTGCGTCTATTACGACTGTATAGTCTAATTTCGGCAGGCGTTTATACGCTAGCGCCGAATTTATGGTGACCGCGCCGATAACGACCAAAAACAATAAAATTAAAATCGCGGCTATAATCTGGCTCTTTTTAATTACCGTAAACACTTTGTAAAATACTTATCTACATTACCACCGGGTTATCCATAGAGAATTAAACAAAATTTCAGGCATATAATGCATAATTATGTCGAAATTGCATAAAAAGGCATAAATTGTCCACTTATCCACACAGTTATCCACATGTTAACGGATAAACCCTTGGAAATGTAGAATTCCTTATTAATTTAGACAATAGATATTCACAAGATATTCGCGGAAGGCTTAAAATATGCCAATTCTGAAAACGAGGTATAAAAATAATATAAAAAAGCGACTAATATTGTCGAAAAAGAATTTATGCCTTTTTATTAATCTCGCCTGCTTTAACTTCGTAGAGGCTTGCGGAAATTTCGCTGTCAAAATGAGTGCAGGTGATAAAGGTCTGAATATTTTTTATCCTTTCTAACAATCTCTGGCGGCGGGTTTTGTCCAGCTCGCTAAAGACATCGTCTAAAATTAAAATAGGCGTTTCTTTAGAGAGATTTTCAAATATTTCAAGTTCGGCAAGTTTCAACGCCAAGGCCGCCGTCCGCTGCTGGCCTTGCGATCCGTATGCCCGTATGTCCACGCCGTCCACCAATAGCGCTATGTCGTCTTTATGAACGCCCGTGTTGGTATATCCCCTTTCTATATCCAGTTCCAATTCTTTTTTTAGGCGGGCAATAAAATTTTGCTTTATGTCTTCGACCGTTTCTCCCTCAAGCCCCTCGTATTGAACGGTTAAGCTTTCTTTGCCGTCGGTCAGATAGCTTTGAGCGTCTTTGGCATATACGGCAAGCCGTGCCAAAAATTCTTTCCTTTTAAAAGCGACCTGAGCGCCGCATTCGGCAAGCTGCTCGTCCCAGATATCCACGGTGTTTAGATTTTTTTGGGATTTTAGCAGCCTGTTTCGCTGGGCCAGGATTTTGTTATAACGGGTAAGGTTATAAAAATAGCTTCTTGAGAGCTGGCTTAAGTCTATGTCCAAAAACCTTCTTCTGTCCGCGGGCGCTTCTTTGACAATCTTAAGCTCGTCGGGCGAGAAGAATACGGCTTTTACGTTGCCCATAAGTTCGGCGATTTTTTTTACCGGAATATCGTTAATGCTTATGCGCCGCTTTTCCGTTCGTGTCAGATACGCTTCGATTTTCACCTTGCCCGACTTTTTTACGGCGTCTATTCTTATATAAGCTTGCTCTTGGTCGCGCTTTATCAACTCTTTTTCTCTGGGGGTTCGGGGGGATTTTCCCACGCAAAGATAATATACCGCCTCGACCAAATTTGTTTTGCCTTGCGCGTTTTGTCCCATAAAGATATTAACGGTCTTGGCGGGGCTGATTTGGGCGGAAGTATAGTTTCTAAAATTTCTTAAAACAATCCTTTCTATATGCATTTACATAGTTAATTTTATCATATTTCGGACAAAAACCCTAAAAAATATTGTCGATAGCAAGACTAAGCGCGGCGGGGGCGGTTTCTATTTTAATTGTTTAGAAACGGCTGTTATGGTATAATAATGTGGAAAAAATTAACGGAGAATTAATTATGAAGGTTATATGCAACGGTCTTGATTTAGCGCAATCGGTAATGAAAGTGTCTAAGGCGCTAAGCCAAAGAACCCCTAATCCAATATTGGAAAACATCAAACTTACCGCCCAAAAGGATTCGCTAAAATTAATGGCGACCGATTTAGATTTAACTATAGAAGACACAATCCGCGCCGAAGTAGAAATCGAAGGCGAAACCCTGGTAAACGGCAGATTTTTTGCGGAATACACCCGTAAGATGACCGAAGGCCAGATAGAGTTAAGCCTAGCCGACGGCAACTTGTTTAAGATAAGATATCAAGATTCCGCAAGCGACATAAGAACCCAAAATGTTGACGAATACCCCACAATCAACGAAATAGACAATTCGGTATTTTTCACAATGACTCAAAAAGAGTTTAGGGATTTAATTAACAAGGTCGTGTTCAGCGTGGCGGACGACGACGCGCGCCCTATCTTGCAAGGCGTCCTGCTTGAAATAGAAGACAAGACCATAACCGCGGTGGCGTTGGACGGCTATAGGCTGGCAAGATGCAAAAAAGCCTTGACTGATTCCAGCGCTTCGATGTCCATGATAGTGCCCGCGCACAGCCTGCAAGAAGTAGTCAAGCTCCTAGACGACAACCAAAGCGTTACAGTATATCGTCAACGCAACTTGCTAAAAATAGATTTAGGAAGCACCCAAGTTTTGACTAGGTTGCTCGAAGGCGATTACATAAATTATAAACAAATCCTCCCCAACGAATTTTTAACCGAAGTTACGGTCAACAAAAGACAGTTTGAGGACAGCCTAGAAAGAGCTTCGCTTTTGACAAGGCATACCAAGACAAACCAAGTCCGGCTTGATCTTAAAGGCTCGATAATGCAGATAAGCTCGGACGCGGATTTTGCTTCCATAAACGAAAGAGTCGCGATCAAACTAGAGGGCAAAGATATATTTATAGCGTTTAACGTAAGGTTCTTAAGCGAGGCGCTGAAAGTCATCAACGACGATTTCGTAAAGCTCAAATTCAACAAGCCCGAAAGTCCCTGCGTTATAACCTCGGTAGGCGAAGGCGATTATTTATTCTTGATTTTGCCTATACGCGTAAAGGGCTGATTAATTATAGGTGAGCGATGTCCACAGATAAGTTGTCCAGGCGGCAGCGTCGCATGAACGCGCGCAAAAGGCTGCGGCTTATAAGAAAGAAGCTTCCAAGGTCCGCTCGTATTACCAAAATCGTCTATCTTTTGCTTCAATTATCTATTTTGGTAATATTAATCGCGTCTGTTATTAATTTATTCTTAAGGCCCCACGACATTGAACGCACTATTATGCATATCGGGTTATGCGTGGCGGGATTTTTTACCATTAATTTGCCCGCCATCATACAGCGCAGATTTAAAATTTACATTCCTTCAATATTGCAGCTGGTAGCGGTTTTGTTGATATACGCTCATTTTATCCTAGGCGAAATTTTTAGGGCCTACGACCACGTGGCGTGGTTTGACAAAACTTTGCACGTCCTAAACGGTTTGGCTTTTGCTTTACTTGGCTTTTCTATGGTAAACCTGCTTAACAACAGCAGCGACCAATATAAAAAACTTTCGCCCTTTTTTGTTTCCTTGTTCTCATTTTGTTTTTGCCTGGCAGTCAGCTACATGTGGGAATTATTGGAATTTTCAATAGATTCTATTTTTAAGATAAATATGCAGCGCTGGCAGGACGGTCTTGTCCAAGGCGGCTCGGGCGTAAACGCCTATACGCAAGGCACGGGACTGATAGACACTATGATCGATATGCTGGTTATGATGATCGGCGGAGCTTTGGTAAGCGTAATAGGATATATTTCGCTAAAGACAAAGAAGGACCTTTTTAACAAATTGCTGCTGCATAAAATTTCGGACTACGAGCTTGCACGGAAAAAAGCCATTGAGGAAAACAATATAGAATTATTGACGGCAATCGAGGAAGTTCACGACGCGAAAATACCCGATAATCCGCAAGACGATGTTTAATAAATTAATTGCTCGTTGCTTGACTAGCTTTTAGAATGCCGATATAATAACCTTTGTGATAATTTCAAAAAATACTTTAGTAAGAGAGGAACATAAATGAAAAGGACTTACCAACCTAAAAAACGCGCTCGTCTAAAAGTCCATGGCTTTAGAGAAAGAATGAGAAGCGCAGGCGGCAGACGCGTTCTAAAGAGAAGACGCGCTAAGGGCAGAAAGCACATCGCGCCCGCGCCTTTGGGAGCAAAGTAATCTAGAAAAAAGTAATTAAAATTAAATGCTTAATAAGAAATATCGTTTAACAAAAAGTTTTCAATTTCGTTATGTGTATCGCAACGGCCAAAGCGTTAGAACAAGCGCGGTTACGCTGTTCTTCGTCAAAGCCAGGACATCCGCAATAAAAATCGGTATTTCTGTAAGCAACAAAATAGGCAAAGCGTATTTCCGCAACCGCGTAAAACGGCGTATAAGAGAGTGTATTAGGGCTAATTTGGACAAGATGACCAAAGGTTATAATTACATTTTTGTTGCCAATAATAATTTTGATTTCATACGCTCCGATTATTCTGTTATCTTAAATTATATTGAGCAAGCAATAGCCCAAGCGAATTCGATGATTTTAAAGCCCAAAGCCTCTTCTGACTTATGAAATGGATTTTGATTAGTTTGGTCAGGTTTTATAAGATAGCAATTTCGCCCCTGTTGCCCAAAGCGTGTATATATACTCCTACCTGTTCGACTTATATGATAGAAGCGATAAAGAAGTTTGGTCTATACGGGGTGGTCTTGGGCATTAAAAGAATACTTAGATGCGCGCCGTGGAGCAAAGGAGGGTTTGATCCCGTGCCTGATAATCCCAAAGGAGATATGAAATGGTTAATGTAATAGTAGCCGAATTTTTCATGACTACGTTCTGGAAATGGCTTTTGATTGATGTTTTGGGATTTATCCAAAACTACGGTTGGCGCGTCATTCTTTTAACGGTTTTTCTAAAGCTGATTACAGCGCCCTTGGACTTCTTTAGCAGAAAAAAGGGCATAGACAACGCCAAGATAATGGAAAAAATGCAGCCCGAACTAGAAAGGCTGTCCAAACAATACGCCAACAACCCCGGCGAACTTCAGAAGAGAAAGAGCGCGCTGTATAAAAAATACGGTTACGGGGCGCTGTCAACCTGTTTATCCACTATCATAACGCTGTTTATCTTCTTTACGTTAATAGGCGGTTTTACGGGCACCTCCCAGGTAATCAACCAGAATAAATACGAAAAATTACACCAAGTATATATTAATTATGTGGAAAGCGCAGATACGCAGGAAAAAATAGCCGAAGCTAACGCCAATAACGACGAATGGATAGATTTCCAAAAAGCGCTTTTGTCAGATTCTGAGAAAAAAGACAAGACCGAAGAGCAAATAATCGAGGCAATAGAAAGAAAATTAGGTTTTAGCGGCATCCAAAAAGGAGATAATGTCTTTACTGCCGAAAATATTCAAACCCAAAAAGCAAGACAGTATGACGAAGTCGTCAAATATATCGCTCAAAAGCAGGTTTATGACGAATACGAAAAGAGCGGAAAAGAGTCTTTCTTGTGGATAAAAAATATTTGGAGGCCGGATACCTGGACTAACCCGATTTTTAGCCAGGCCGAATTTTATAGCTTTACCCAAATAAAAGAAGACCCTAAAGCGGATTATAATGCCATAATGGGCGTAATACAATATAGATATAAGGGCAAATGGAACGGATATTTGATTTTGGTCGTTCTGTCTGTCGGATTAAACATCTTGAACACATATTTAAGCCTGCGCCAGCAAAAGACCGCAGCGGATCCCGCCGCTATGAGTTCTATGAAAGTTATGATGTTTTTAATGCCGTTTATGATAGGCTGGTTCGCGCTGTCGCAATCGTCCGCGTTTACTCTCTATATGGCGGTAAACTCGATGATGACTCTGATAGTCAATCTGGCATCTACCGGCATATTAAAATCAATGGACAAAAACAAAGAAGACAATCCTTACGCGCGCAGGGTAGTTAAATAATTCTTTAATAACAATTTAGAGGTAAGAAAATGAAAAGTATTGAAGTGCAGGATAAAACCGTCGAACTAGCTATCGAAAAAGGCCTGCAACAGCTAGGATGTTCTATTGATAAGGTGGAGACTGAGGTTTTATCGGCAGGCGGATTGTTTACCAAGGCCAAGGTAAGACTCATCAAAAAAGACAGCGTAGGCGAAAAAGCGCAAAGCTTTCTGGAAGGATTTTTTAGGATTATCAAACTCGGCGCGCTCGTAGATTTGGATGAAGACGACGACGAAGCCGTATTAAACGTAGTGGGAACGGATCTGAGCCTGTTGTTCGACAACAACGGTGAAGTATTCGACGCGTTGCAGTATCTTGCTGCGCTCTCGGCTAACAAAGGCGAAGAAGAGTATAAGAGAGTGGTTCTAGAAAGCGAGGATTACAGAGCGCGTCGCGAGGCCGAGCTTGAAGAATACGCTCAAGCCATGGCGCAAAAAGCTATCAAGACCAACAAAAAAGTCAAGCTTGAACCCATGAACCCCTATAAGAGAAGGATTATCCACACCAAGCTTCAAAACTTCCCCGGCGTTTCCACTCACAGCGAGGGCGAAGAGCCTTATAGGGCGATAGTCATAGTCCCCTCCAATTCAAGACCTAATTTTGAGCGCAAGAACAACAACAGATTTAACAAAAACAACAACAGAAAGAATTACAAAAACAACCAAAAGAACAGCAAGCCCTACGCAAATAAGCCTAAATCAAACGGATTTAATTCCAAGGCGCCCAAAACCAACGGATTTGCGATGGGGTCTTTGATAAAACGAAACTCATTCGAAGTAGAATAATGTGATGAAAAGAAAGGCTTTCATAAAAACGGGAAGCCTTTTTAATAATAACCAAAGGTAAAATAAATGAGCACCATTTGCGCAATTTCAACGCCTATAGGCGTGGGCGGGATATCCATAATACGAATGAGCGGGCAAGAGGCTTTGGAAATAGCCAAAAAGCTCTTTTCGCCCTACCATTTAAAATGGAACGAAATAGAGCCTAGAAAGATGTATCTGGGCAAGGTCAAGACCAAAAATTTTTCCGACCAGAGCATGTTCGTTTATTTTAAAGCGCCCAATTCTTACACGGGCGAGGATTTGGTCGAATTGCATTTGCATGGCGGCTACGCTCTGACAATGGGCGTGCTCAACCAATGCATAGAGCAGGGGGCGCGCTTGGCCGAGCCGGGCGAGTTTACCAAACGCGGATTTTTAAACGGGAAATTGAGCCTATCTTCCGCCGAGGGCATAATTGAGATGATTAACGCCCAAAGCGAAGCCCAAGTAAACGCGGGCTATAAGCTGCTGGAAGGAGCGCTAAACAAGCAATGCGCGGCTATGCAGGACGAAATCACCGATATAATAGCCGAGCTGGAAGCGGCAATCGACTACCCTGAAGAAGATTTGGATACAATGGCGCTGGACGAGGCTAAAAGGCGGGTAGAAAAATTTGTCAAGGAGCTTAAAAAACTCAAAGACACCCAAAACACCGCTCGTTTTGTCAAAGACGGCATAAAGGTAGCCATAGCGGGCAAACCCAACGTGGGCAAGTCCAGTTTACTAAACGCCTTAATCCAATACGACCGCGCCATAGTAACCGATATTCCGGGCACCACCAGGGATACTATAGACGAAGTTTATTCTTATAAAGGCGTCAATTTTATAATCACGGATACGGCGGGCTTAAGACAGGCGGACGATTCGGTCGAAAAGCTAGGCATAGAGCGGTCTTATAAGAGCATAAAAAGCGCTGACGTGGTGTTGTTCTTGATAGATAATACCTATTGCGAAGAAGACCAAAAGTTATTGGCGCAGATTGATAAGAAAAATATTATCATAGTAAAAAACAAGGCGGATATCGACGACGCTACGAATAACGCCGACGTGTTGATAAGCGCAAAAAGCGGCAAGGGCATAGAAGAGTTAAAGGAAAAGATTTATAATATGTTCATTGACCGCAAGATAATAAGCGGCGGACTGATGCTGACGCATACCAGACACGTCGCGGCTATCAATAGAGCGTATAACAGTCTAAAAAGCTCTCTGGACGCCGACCAGCCCGATTTAATGGCTATGGACTTAAAAGAAGCTTGGCAGGCGCTGGGAGAAATTACGGGCACCACGGTCAGCGAAGCTATTATAGACAGAATTTTTGAGAAGTTTTGTTTGGGAAAATAAAGCAAGCGCAAGAAATTATTAAAATTAAATGAATACGATTTTAAAAAAGGGATATGTTTATATCCCTTTTTATATTTGATGTTTTTGGTTAAACTATTATCGCCGTTATAAAACTCAATATTGGCATAAAAAATGATAGCGTATTCTGCAATTAAGAATAAAAAAGGAGATACATATGACAAAGACTTACAAGCCCGGTCAAAAGGTTCCTTTTTCCGGTCAGGCGGCGGTTATTGACGCCGACGGCAATCCTACCGGTCAAGAGGTCACGGTCGTAAAAGGCGAACCCTTTCCGCCCACTCGCGAAAGCGGATACGCTTATGAGATAACCGACAAAACAAAGCATAATTAGAAAAAATCTTTGACCGATTAATTTTATAAAATATCAAAATAGGGTTTTTTAAAACTCTAAATCTTTTTTGTTGCAATAATATTTTCTTTTTCAATTAATCATATTTTATTGGCTGTTATTTACAGATGTTAATATATCGTATTAACCAATACGCGATTGACAACAAAAAATAGTATTGATATAATGATTAAGCGTTTTTGATGTGGAGAGTTGGCTGAGCGGTCGAAAGCGGCGGTCTTGAAAACCGTTGTAGCGAAAGCTACCTGGGGTTCGAATCCCTAACTCTCCGCCAGAAAAAGAAACGGAGGCATTAGCCTCCGTTTTCTTTTATCAATAATCACTTAATTTGCATAATACCATTTTTTTATTTCATCAACGCATGATGATAACATATCTCTAATTTGATAAACCCAAAATCTTTTTATTTCCCAGCCTAGTTCTAAAAGCCTAAAATTACGTAGTTGATCCCGCCGCGACAATTCTCCATTCCAATCTTTATGATATAATTCTCCATCGACCTCTATATCAAGTTTTCGATTATCTTTGATAATGGCGATATCAAGCACATATTTATCAACTCTATATTGGGGGATGGAATTAATTCCTTCTTTCATCAACGCGTTGCATAGAATTAATTCCCAATCCGATTGAAATTCGTTTATTGGTTTATTTAACTTATCATATATTTGTACTTTGTTGTTTAACTTATTTATGTATTCTATAAATCGGACAATAAAAGGTATATCAGAATTGTATAATTCTTGTTTATCGCCAATTACAATTAATTCTGATCGTGCTCTTGTAATAGCTACATTAAAAAGATTAGCTGTGGCCTTAATAAAGTTTTTAGCGCTTTCTGGTGCATTATTTGATAATACGGGCGAGAAAAGAATAATATCTTTTTCATCTCCTTGAAACTTGTGTACAGTATCGCATAAAAAACCTTTAGTTCTTAACTTTATAAAAAAATCAGGATCTTTGGCTAAACATTCGTTAATGTAATCTGCTTGAGCGCGAAAAGGAGTCACTATGCCAATGCTTCCATCATATCCCTGAGTTTCAATAATTTTAACATATTCTATTATTTTATCGGCTTCATCTTTATTGATCAAACTTCCAGTAAAAGGTCTCATGCAGTTTCCAACAACATTAATAAATCGAATACCTATTCCGTCTTTATTTAATGGTTTTAAATTCTCATATTTTGTTGCTACCATTAATTCGCCCTCATAAAATTCTTTGTTAGAAAATTCTATAATATCTGCATGACTTCTATAGTGTTCTAAAAGTTTAGTAAAACAACCATGAGGGCACATCATCAAAGCTAAATCATATAAAGAGTTTCTAGAATAATTCCATTTGTATTCTATATTATATTGACTTAATAAATTTTTATCAGTCGTAATTGAGATTTCGCTTATATGCCTTAATTGCTTTACATCGCCAATAATAACAACGCTTTTAGCTCTAAACAGCAAGGGCAAAAATGACGCTATATCGCATTGGCTAGCTTCATCTATAACAACAATATCGTAAATAGCAGGAAGAAAATTGACATTACTTGATATTGAAAGCGATGTGATTGCCCAACAAGAAAAGCATGATTTTAAATAATTTTCAATTTTTTTGATTATTTTCCAATCGGCTCCTTCTGATGACATTTTTAACATGGACAATAATTCCGCCATCCTTTCTCTATCATAATTGGACCAGGTTGTAGGCAGAATTTGTTGACGAGTAATCCATAATTGTCTCGTAATTTTAGATAGTTTATGTCTTAAATCCGCAATTTTTTTATCGTAGCTTGATATATCGCCTAGTCTTATTAATTGATCTAATAATTTTTTATATGCTAAGCAACTATTAATGTCATTTATTAATATTTTAATCCTTGATGATATTCCTCCAATAGCGTTAAGAATATCTTCTTTGGTTTCGACTTGAATTTCATAATCAGTAATATATTTTTTAATGATTAATTCGCATCTTTTTACAAAGTCATATACTTTATTTAGACGTCTTGGCAGTATCTTTTTCCAGAACAATTTAATAATAAAGCCTTGAGAATTTTTATCTAAATAAACCTTAATTTGATTAATTTTTTCAAGATTTTGGATGTCTAAGTTTATATCCTGTTTAGAATTACTAAACATCAATTTACGCAAATGATCGTCTATGTGAGATATGCTTCTTTCATACGAATCAATTTTATTTCTTGATGCGATTATAGATTCATGTTTTTTATTTAATTCTTGAATTTGAAAAATAAGCTCATTGTAATATTTTATAAGATTTTGATATAAAATTTTATCTTCTTCTTTAACCTCTTTTGATAGTAAATTTTCTACATATTCACATATCCTTGTAAATGAGTTTTTCCATCCTCCAAATTTTATTACAGCGGGATACTTGCTTAAGGAGTTTATTCTATCTACTACCACATCTACAGCTTTATGATTTTTACTGCTGAATAAAACTGATTTGTTGTTCATGATTGCGTTTATTAAAATATTGCAGACGACCTGAGATTTTCCTGTGCCTGGCGGACCTGATACTACCGATAAATCGCTTGTCAATGCCTTTATTACTGCGTTTTTTTGTTCATCATTTGAATCAAAAACATCATAGAAGTTTATTTCTTGATTTGAAGTATTAAATTTATTATTCAACCATTTATATAACGCCGTTTGCTTATATTCATCAATCTTTAGATTCATTAATTTTGCAAGTTCTTTTTCTAAACCTTGAGTATATTTACTTTCTCCTTTTTCTTTATAAAATACAATTGCTTGATCGCATATAATATCGTCGCTATTATCGTTTCCAGTAGACCAATTCCAAAGCGGTGTTGCTAGTTTTAGTTTTGCAAGAACATTATAAAAATTGAATTCTTCGTCATCGTTATCAAGTCCAATATACTTTTGCAAATTAATTAAATCGTAAATAAAACTTTCGTTATCATTTTTGCTAAAATAATATTTTACTATGGATGCGTTTAATATAGGAA
>DATCJN010000061.1:0-13465 GCA_036562755.1 Clostridia bacterium
AAATAAAAATCCTTGTAAAATTATGCATAAAGACAAAAGACTTCTAATATATAGTTTATCTATCATAAAATAGATAAGTAAAACTTATTAAGGTCGATTTTATGGATTTCATGTCCGAAATTTCCAAAGTTATAGATTTGCCCGCGGATATAATTATGCGCTATCGCTATACAGTTTTTGGCGGTCGCGCCGTATATGTCGCGGGACAAAGGGGGCTTAAGGTTTTTAACAGCGAAATGGTCGAGCTAAAATTGGACAAAGAAATCTTAAAGGTAACGGGCGAGGATCTGATAATAAAACATCTTAGCAATAATGATTGCGTCATCATAGGAAAGATTAATTCTGTCGATATAATCAAATAAGGCAAAGAATGTTTAGAAAAATCCGGGATTATATTTTTGGAAAAAACAAAATAGAGATAACAGGGCTTAATATCGACCGCTTATTGAATACTTTGGCGGCGTCAGGCGTTATTATGACCGAGGTTCGCCGAGTTTCCCACAGAGTAGTAACCTTTTGCGTCAGCGACAAGAGGCTAAAAAGGTTAATTAGCGTCGCGAGTCCGCTAGGGTATAATATCAATATACTGTCAAAACATAGCCTGAAAAACAGCCTTGTTAATATATGGAAAACCCGTCCCGGAATAATATTCGGTTTAATAATTGCTGTCGCCGTCGTCGCAATTTTTAATATGTTTGTTTGGGACATAAAAATTAACGGCAACGACCAGATTCAAGACAAAGCCGTTTTGCAAGCGCTGGAAAATTTAGGGGTAAAAAAGGGCGTATTGATTGATGAAATAGACAGAAAACAGCTTGCTCAAAGTCTAACAGCCCAGTTGGAAGAGGCAAGCTTAATAAGCGTAGAAATAAAAGGCATAACCTTAATTATAAATATCAAAGAACGCATACCAAAACCCGAAGAGGATAAAGAAAAAACCTCGGACGAAATTATAAGCGCATACGACTGCGTGATTACAAAAATAGCGGTTCTTAACGGCACTCCTCAAGTCAAGATAGGCGATGTGGTAAAAAAGGGCGAAGTGCTGGCGGCGGCCTTTGAAGAATATTACGAGGGCAGCCAAAAGCAAAAAAAATACATTCGCGCCGAAGGCGAGTTTTGGGGCAAGGTCTGGTTTACGCACACCAGGTTTTATGCTGCCGACGGCGTGGAATATGTTAGAACGGGTAATAAAAAGACCAAGTTTAGTTGGGAGCTTTTTGGGATAAAAAATTTAAAAAATTATCAGCCAAAATATAATTTTTACGAAACCCGAAGTTCGCAACAAAGCATAAACTTTTTGCTTCCGATAAAAATTAATAAAACAGTCTATTACGAGCTAAAACCGCGACTAGTGAGGCTGACGCCCGAGCAAGCCCAAGAATTTTACGGCCGTGAGATTTTGGAAGAAGCGCGCCTAAAGATTCCCCAAGATGCCGTAATTTTGAACAGCTTTATAAAAACAAGCGAAGAAAACGGCCTTATCAGGCTGGACGCTGTTATAGAGACCGAATTAAAAATCGGAACAAGGCAAAAATTAAGTTCGTAAAGAATTATTTAATATGGTATAATAAAAAAATAATTAAACAGATAGGAGAAGTACTTGGTAGAATTAATCAATCTCAGCTCTGACAAAATGCTTCGGTTATTCGGAGCTTATGACGAAAACATCAAGTTAATATGCGAAAGTTACGGGGTGTTAATAAAGCCCAGAGAAAATTTTATAGAAATATCAGGCTCTGAAGAGGGGGTAGAGCAAGCCAAAAAATTAATGGACAAGCTGTGCGAGCTGCTTGATAAAGGCCAGGAAATAAGCAAAGAAAAAGTCATGGCAGGAATAGATTTAGCAAGACTTGACAGACTAGACGAAATAGTTTCCATAAATTCCGAGATAATAGCCGTAACGTCCAAGGGCAGACCTATAAAGTGCAAAACACTAGGTCAAAAAGAATATGTCGAGGCGATTAAGAAAAACACAATAGTCTTTGGCATAGGCCCCGCGGGCACGGGCAAGACCTATCTTGCGGTGGCTTTGGCGGCTGCGGCGTATAAAAAACGCGAAGTAGAAAAAATTATTTTAACGCGCCCTGCTATTGAAGCGGGCGAAAAGCTGGGATTTCTGCCCGGCGATTTGCAAACCAAAGTCGATCCGTATTTAAGGCCGTTATACGATGCCCTGCAAGAAATGTTCGGAATGGACAATTATCTAAAGCTTTTGGAGCGCGGAATAATAGAAGTCGCGCCTTTGGCGTATATGCGCGGCAGGACGTTATCTAACGCGTTTATAATCTTAGACGAAGCTCAAAATACTACGATTCTGCAGATGAAGATGTTTTTAACTAGACTTGGCCACGACAGCAAAGTAGTCGTTACGGGCGATACCACTCAGACAGACTTGCCCAGCGGAACCAAAAGCGGCTTATATCACGCCACAAAAATCTTGACAGGCATTAAAGGAATAGCTACAATAACGCTATCGTCAAAAGATATAGTGCGCAATCCTTTGGTGCGCAACATTATAGCCGCGTATGATAATGACGACAAAATCCAAGGTAACAACGATGATAGAACCAAGACAGATAGACAATAAAAAAATAATCTTCGCTAATTTTATTATAATTTTTGCGAGCGTTATATTTTTATTAGCGATAGACGTATTAAGATTTAATATAATTGACGGAAGGACATTGCAGGACACCATTCTTCCGCTTGCGGCATTGTTATTGGTTTTTACTCTTTGCTTTTGTATTATATTGTTTTCGTTAAAGTATCTTGACTCAAAAAGTTATAACACCAAGATGTTTGGCGTAATTTGTTTGGTAATAGCGATAAATTACGCCGTTTGCGTTTTATTGGAGAAATTAAGCCCTTACGCTATGCCCATAACTTTGACGGTGCTGCTTTTGAGCGTGTTTACCAATACCAAAATAGCTTTTTTGGGCAACGTATTTGGCGTTTTAATGCTGTATATAACCATTGTTACAATGGCAATATCGGCCGGACAGGCAATGCCCAATTTTTTGCTGCCCATTGTAATCTTTGCAATAACCGCGGGCACCGTTTTGTCAATGGTTATAAACTCTGACAACAGAAGACTTACATATGTATTGCGCGGAATAGGAGTCAATCTTATCAGCCTGCCTATTATTTTATTGTACCAAGGCGTCATGGCGCCCAAATCTTTTGCCGACATATTCCCTAAACTGCCTTACGCGGCAATCATGATAATAGGCACTGTGTTAATCGCGTTTATGCTTCAGCCCATAATAGAGGCGCTGTTTAACATTAATTCTAATTTTAGATATATGGAGCTTTGCGACCACCACAGGCCGCTGCTGTTAAAATTGGCAAAATATGCCCCCGGCACTTTTAACCATTCGTTGACGGTGGCTAACCTAGCCGAAACTTGCGCCAGAGCCATCAACGAGAATACTTATTTTGCCCGCGCAGCCGCATATTATCACGACGTGGGCAAGCTAAATAACACAAGATTTTTCAAAGAAAACCAATTCAGCGACGAAAACCCGCACGACGGACTAACGCCCGAGGTATCTTGCGACATAATCAAAAAGCACGCCTCCCAAGGCAAACAGATTTGCGCCGAATACGGAATTCCGCAAGAGATAGCCGATATTACCGCCGAACATCACGGCACAATGCCCATCTTATATTTTTATAACAAGGCCAAGGAAATGACGGACAGAGAAATCAATATTAAAGAATATTGTTACGCAGGGCCTATTCCTTCGTCCAAAGTAGCGGCAATAATAATGATATGCGACGCGGCGGAAGCCACCGTGCGCGCGATGAAAGAGCATACATACGAAAAAATCGAAAAAATTGTTAAAGATATAATTGACCAAAGGTTAAAATACGGCCAATTTGATAATTGCGATATAACATTAAAAGAGCTTGCCATTATCAAAAACACCATAGTCGACGCCTTCGGCGGTCTATATCACGAAAGAATCCAATATCCCGAGTCATAATTATGAAAATCATATCAGAAAGAAGAGTTAATTCAATTTTTAAAAAAATATTTAAAACAGCTCTAAAGATTTTAGGTCAACCCCGCTATCTGTCGTTGGGGCTTAACTTTATGAATAAAGACGAAATTAGAGAGCTCAATAAGACTACCCGCTCAATTGATAAGCCTACCGATGTTTTAAGTTATCCTAACCTAAACTTAATCGCGGGCGAGATAGCGGACAAAAAGGTTTTCACTTCGGAATACGACCGCACAATGCGCCGGCTGTTTTTGGGAGAAATCGTAATTTGCGAAGAAATTGCCGCAGAACAGGCAAGAGAATACGGTCATTCTTATAAGCGTGAGTTGGGATTTTTGTTCTTGCACGGTCTTTTGCATCTGCTAGGCTACGACCATGAACACCCCGAAGATGAAAAGGTTATGAAAGAACTGCAGGATAAAATTTTATCTATAGTTAAATTGGAAAGATAGTTATTTTGCGTCAAATTTTTTAGCGTCTTCTTTAGATCCTTGAGGCAGAAGTTGCTTTAACAGACTTAACGCTTCCGAATGCTTTTTAACGGCGGCTACGGTTATCCATTTTTTTGCGGCGTTTAGATCTACCGGCACGCCGTCGCCTTTTAGGTATCTTAACCCTAGCTGATATTGCGCCTCCACATTGCCGTTTTCCGCCGCCTTGATGTGAAAATGCACGGCCTTTTCTATGTTTTTAGTAACGCCTAATCCGTTTTCGTATAAATAAGAAAGTTTAAATTGAGCTAAAGAGTCTTTTTTCTTTGCGGCCTCGTAATACCACCGCGCCGCCTCGGCATAGTTTCTTTCCACGCCTATGCCGTTTTGAAAGCAATAAGCGGCGTTGCACTGCGCTTGAATATGGTTTTTCTGCGCCGCCTTTATGAATAAATTTGCGGCGTTGACATAGTCTTGTTCTACGCCCTTGCCGAAGAAATAACAAAGCCCCAAGGCAAACTCCGCGTCGGCGTAACCGTTACGCGCTGCCTGAGTATACCAATAGACCGCGCCCTTGTAATCCTGGTTGACTCCATGACCGTGCTCGTAACACTCGCCCAAAGCGAACTGCGCCTTAGGGTAGTTGCTTTGCGCGGCCTGGCAGTACCAATACGCCGCCTTTTTGTAGTCTTGTTCTACGCCGTGCCCTGTTTTGAAAAAATCGCCCAAATATGTTTGCGCTTCGGCGTGTCCATTTTGGGCGAGTTGGGCAAACCAATAAGCCGACATAGTCGGATCCAGGATGCTTGGCTCGTTGTTATAAAGCATGGCGAGCTTGTATTGGGCTTTTTCGTAGCCCTGGCGCGCGGACGGCTTATACCATTTTAACGCTTGTTGAACGTTCTTTTTTACGCCCAACCCGTATTCAAAAAAAATACCAAGTTCGTATTGAGCCAAAGCGTATCCCGAAATCGCCGACAGTCTCAGCCATTCATACGCCTTTTGGTAGTTTTGGGAGATACCGTGCCCGTTTTTATAGCACATCCCCAGGCGGAATTGGGCTTTTTTATGATCCTTTTTTGCGGCCAAAGAATACCAATAAACAGCTTTCTGATAATCGCGCTTTACGCCGTCGCCGTTATAGTAACAATCGCCTAAAACGGCTTGGGAAGCCGCGTCGCCCTCAAAAGCCCTATCAAAAACCTTTTTTAGTTTTATGGAAATCTCTTCGCCGCGGTATAACAATTAACATTTACCTTGAAAATCTTATTGTATTATTTTATTATATTAAAATTTATAGGCTTAATCAATAACTAATTATAAAACTCCGTTTTTAGCTCATAGATTTTTTATTTTGGAAGAAATTGCTTTGCGCGAAGGCAATATAAATCATAGACATAAAAATGTTATTCTGTTAAAATATCAAAAAATTATTGATTATAATATTATAAAAAAATATTTTTAGGTGAAGCAATATAAATATGAAATCAGGATTCGTAGCCATTTTAGGCAGACCTAATGTAGGCAAGTCAAGCCTTTTAAACGCTATTTTGGGCACAAAGGTTACAATTGTAACGCCCAAACCTCAAACCACGAGAAGAAGAATTACCGGAATATATACCCAAGACGACACTCAAATAGTATTTACCGACACCCCGGGCGTTTTTAAATATAGAAACACTTTGGGCGAATATATGATGAAAGAGGTAAAGGCCGCCTCAATCGATACCGACATTTTATTGTTGGTCTTTGACGCTACGGACGGATTAACTCTTACCGATAAAGAATTAATTGAGCAGTATCGAGGCGAAACGATCATCGCGGCTATTAACAAAATAGACATAGCCAAACCTGATCAAGTCTTGCCTTTTATTGATAAATTAAGACAATACGAGCATATTAAAGAAATAGTGCCCGTAAGCGCGAAAAGCGGCAAGAACATAGACACTTTAATAGATGTCCTTAAAAAATACCTAAAAGACGACGTATTCTTTTACCCTAAGGATCAAATCACCGACCAATCCTTAACAGAGCGCATATCCGAGACCATAAGAGAAAAGGCAATGTATTATTTACAAGAAGAAATTCCTCACGGAGTAGCCGTAGATATCGAAAGATTTTCGGACGGCAATATTGTCGAAATAGACGCGCTCATCATTTGCGAAAAAGAAAACCACAAGGCCATAATAATAGGTTCCAAAGGCTCTATGCTGAAAAAGATAGGCTCAACCGCTCGCGAAGAATTAGAATTTATCCTGGGGAAAAAGGTTTTCTTGACCTTGTATGTAAAAGTTGTCAAGGACTGGCGCAAGAAAAAAGGCGTTTTGCACGACCTTGGCTTTTATGGATAAAACTCTTAAAAACCACTATTAAAGGTCATTTTTGTCCAAAATTATCGGCTTTTTTTGCCTTATAATTTCTAACGGGGTGAAATTTTGCGAAAAAAGCTGATAATTTTATTTTGCATTTTGACCTTTTTGGCTTTAATGATAACGCTAAACAGCGCTGTCTTTAGCGTTAGATATGTCAGCGCGTCCATAAAAAACTCCGACGACGCGGTTTTGCGCCAAAAGATTAAAGAGAGCATTAATTTGGATTCCCAAAGCATCTTTTTTTTAAACGAATCCAAGATTATCCAAACGATAAGCCAAGCCGTTCCCGAAGTAAAAGTTTTAAAACTTGAAAGAAAATTTCCCGATAAACTTATTATTCACGCAGTAAAGCGCGCCCGTGTTTGTTACATAAAATTTGATAATATTTTTTATATCATAAGCGAGGACCTAACGGTAATAGACATCGTCAATTATAGGCCTCAAAATTTGAGCGAGCTAATAATTCAAGACGAACTTGATATGGACGCCGCAAAAAAAGGCTTTGAATTAAAAACCCGCGAATCCACAAAAAAAGATATTATAAATCTATTCGATTGCATAAAAAACATCGGCGAAGAGTATTTTGGGCTTATTCAAAAAATCGGATTTAATAGAATGACAAGCGATATCTACCTAAAAACTCTTTCGGGCGTAACAATTCATATCAGTTATATCGACAGACTGCAAGAAAAAGTCCAAATAGCGTTTTCTTTATATAATCACAGTCCGTTATACAGAGCGGACGGCATAATAAGCGCCTATCTAGATAAAGACGGCGCGCTGAAAGCGTCTTATCGAAAAGGCGAAATTGAGTTTTAAATCGCTATTTATGTATAATCTTGACTTATATCGTCGTTTCAATATATAATGAGTATAATCAAAATATATAAGGAAACGAATGAAACATAAAGCGGCGATATTGTCGATAGACTCTTCAAACATTACCGTTTTGGTGGGCGCAAGAAGCGTCAACAACACCTTTAACATTAGCGGAGCGGGAGAAGCGGCATACGACGGTTACACTGACGGCGAGTTTGTCGAGCCAAGAAAGCTCGCGGACGGCGTTTTGGAAGCGCTTGACGCTGTAAGAAGCCAAAACAACCCTATAGACAAAATTTTTGTAGGGGTGCCTTCCGACTTTTTGGAAGTCTTGGTTCGAGATGTAACCATATCTTTTAAGCGTCCTAAAACCGTAAAACAGTTTGACATCGACGCGCTGTTTGACGAGGGCGCAACCGCTTTAAGCAGCGAATACAAGCTGATAAACCGTTCGCCTGTGTATTTTGAGGTGGACGGACTCAAAACCCTAAAATATCCCAAGAGCAAAACATCCAAAATAAGCGCTAAAGTAAGCTACATTTACGCCAAAAAGTATTTTATCGAACTAATCGGCGCTATTTTGGAGACCGTGGGTATCCAGGATATTATCTATTTGGGTTCGCCGCTATGCCAGTATTTATATTTAATAGAAGACAAAGCGGCCGAAAAGAAGTCCGTCATTATTGACATTGGTCACATCGCCTCAAGCGTGATTTGCGCCCAAGGCGAAGGCATAGTTTCCCTAAACAACTTTGTGGCTGGAAGCGGATTCTTGACTGTTATCTTAATGGAAGGGCTTAATATCTCATACAGTCAAGCTGAAACTCTAAAGCAGCAGCTTGTAATAACGCTCGACCCGGCCGAAAACGAAAGATACATCATCGACGAATATTCGGCTGCCGTTCCCGCTAAAAAAGCCAACGAGTTAGTCATAGAAGGCTTGTATAATATGGCAGAAGTCGTGGCGGAAAACATCGAAAAAGCGGGGATTCGTTTTGACGAATACACCTCAGTGTATCTAACGGGCGGCGAAATATGCGGGATGAGAGGCGCAAAAGACATTATAGAAAAAGTATTAGGGACAAGCATTGAGATTTTAAAACCTTCGGTGCCTATGCTGGACAAACCTCAATTTTCTCAAATAGCGGGGCTTTTGGACCTTGCTCTAACCCACATTAAATAGGTATTTTTTACGGAGGATTAAGTTATTTATGACCAATATTGACGATTTGACCACGCCGGTATGTAAGATAAAGGTTTTAGGAATAGGCGGAGGCGGCGGCAACGCGATAAACAGAATGAAAGCGGCGGATATTAAATCCGCCGAGTTTATAGCCATTAACACCGATTTGCAAGCCTTGAGAATGTCCAAGGCCGATATCGTGCTTCAAATAGGCGCAAAACTTACCAAAGGTTTAGGCGCCGGTTCCGATCCCGAAATAGGCAAGAGAGCGGCCGAAGAAAGCAGAGACGCTATAGAAGAAATTATCGCGGACGCTAACTTGGTATTTATCACGGCGGGCATGGGCGGCGGCACGGGCACGGGCGCGGCGCCTGTTATCGCAGAAATAGCCAAGAAAAGAGGCGTTTTAACAATAGGCGTAGTTACCAAACCTTTTAGCTTTGAAGGCAATGTGCGCATGCAAAATGCCGAAAGAGGCATACAAGAACTTAAAAAAGTAGTAGATACTTTGTTGATAGTTCCCAATAATAAATTGCTCCAAGTATTCCCTAAGGGCACGCCCATGGTCGAGGCGTTTAAATACGCAGACGATGTTTTAAGACAAGGTATTCAGGGCGTAACCGACTTGATTGTCGTTCCTTCGCTTATCAACCTTGACTTTGCCGATGTCTTGACTATTATGAAAGACAAAGGCATGGCGCATATGGGCATAGGCGAGGGCAGCGGCGAAAACCGCACAATCGACGCCGTCAAAAAAGCCGTTTACAGTCCCTTGCTGGATACCACTATCGATTATTCCACGGGCGTTTTGATTAATATATTCGGCGGTATGGACATAACGCTGGACGAAGTAAACGAAGCGGTAGAATTGGTCAAAGAAGTTGCGGACAAAAACGCCAATATCATATTCGGCGCCGGTCTTGATCCCGCCTTAAACGGCAAGATTATAGTAACCATTATCGCCACGGGTTTTGACAAAACAGCGTCTTCATATATCCCTTCAGGCAAAACGGGCGCTTACGCCGTTTCCCCCGACAAAAAAGTTCCTGTAAGCCCCTTTAATAAGCCCGAAGACGAAACCTTTATCTCAAAAATAAATCCCGATCCCGATAACGAAGATATCCCGCTGTGGATAAAGAAACATTTTAAGAAGTAAATCTAAAACGGGTTCCGCTGAACCCGTTTTTTTAACATATCTTTAAAGCGTAAAATAATCTTGACAATGCACCCTTGCATACAAACCAAGGCCAGAATAATATAAACATTCAATAATGAGCAAAACACAAATAAAACCCGTCTTAACTAAAGGCGGGTTTTTTATTTTTTTAGACAAAGAGCGAAATCTTTTTTATTTATAGGCATATATAATCAGACTATGGAAGTTTACATAGAATACGTTATACTGGATAACTTTTTTATCACGCTTGCGATTTTGATAATAACTTCCAAGTGCCTGCATATAAACCTGTCTTGGCCGAGGGCGGTTTTGGCTTCATCTTTCGGGACATTTTGCGCCATATTGATCCCGCTAATAAGAATACATAACATTTTATTAATACTGCTAAAAATCTTAAGCGGCGCGCTGATTTGCTTGGTAATTCCCAAAAAACTGACCGTTAAAAAATATTTTCAAATTTTTATCACTTTTTTAGGCGTTACCTTCTTTTTGGGCGGCATAAGCATCGCAACGCTTTATATGCTTACCCAGGACTTGCCGACCGCTTTTAAAATAAATTATTTTAAAGAATTTCCCATAGGCGTAATAATAGCCGTTTTGGTGCTAGGGGTGTTTTTCGGGGTAAGGTTTTTTATTTCCAATTACCGCGTCAAAACCCTGCGGCCTTTTTTGAGAAGATTGGAAATTTTTTATCAAGACAGGTCTATCAGTCTAAACGGCCTAATAGACAGCGGCAATAACCTTTACGATCCCGACACCAATTTGCCCGTAGTCGTGGTAAACAAGCATACTGTCTTTAACCTCTTAAGCGACGAGGCGATTATCAGTCTTGCCAAGGGCGGACTGAAAAACGCCAAAATCATAGATTATGGTACAGCGTCCAACACCAGCCAAATGTTAATTTTAAAACCCGACAAAATATTGATATATTCGGGCGACCAAGTGAATACCATATATGATGTAATGCTTGGAATCGCTCAAAACACGGTTGGGGGACAAACATACGAGGCGCTTATCCATCCCGCGTTAGTATAAAAAACTTTGGAGGTCGTTATGTTTTTAGTCGAATTGGTCGCCAAACTTTTTAAAGAAATTTTCCAAGATGAACAAAATTTTCTAAATTACATATACGGCAGCGAATCTTTGCCGCTGCCTATGGACGATGAGGAAGAGCAGGCCGCGCTGCAGAGACTGGAAGCGGGAGATCCCGAAATAAAATCCAAGCTGATAGAGCGTAATTTAAGGCTTGTGGTATATATAGCGCGAAAGTTTGACAATACCGGCGTTGAAGTAGAAGACTTAATAAGCGTGGGCACCATAGGACTGATAAAAGCCGTTAACTCTTTTGACGTAAGCAAAAAGATAAAACTCGCCACTTACGCCTCGCGCTGCATAGAAAACGAAATATTGATGTATCTAAGGCGCATAGTCCGCTTAAAGAGCGAAATTTCGCTTGACGAGCCCTTAAACGTGGATTGGGAAGGCAACGAGTTACTGCTGTCGGACATTTTAGGCACGGATTCGGATTTGGTATATAAAAACATCGAAACATCGGCGGAAAACGATTTGTTATGGCAGGCGATAAAAAAACTCAACAGCCGCGAGCAGGTAATAATGCAGCTTAGATTCGGTCTGGGCGGCAACGCCGAAAAAACCCAAAAAGAAGTTGCGGATATGCTGGGAATATCGCAATCATATATTTCAAGATTAGAGAAAAAAATCATATTCAGACTGCGCAAAGAAATGTCCAAGCAAGCGTTATAAAAGTCCCAAAGCATTATTGCAACTTAAGCATATATTTGATAAACTTAATAAAAATACATTTTTATTGTTTATTTTTATAGGACAAGTTTTGATGAACCAAAGCTTTGACGATAAATTCAATATTTTAAAAACCAAAGCAGAGCAAAGAAATAATTTATATTCCGATTACGCGGTAAAAGACAGCGACGCTTTAAGAAGAAAGCCTACAAGCGATTACAGCGTCTATCGAACGCCCTTTATAATAGATACGGATAGGATTATCCATAACATTTTTTATAACCGCTATGTCGACAAAACCCAAGTTTTTTCCCTTTTTAAAAACGACGACATAACAAGGCGCGGTCAGCATATTCAATATGTTTCCCGTATAGCCCGAACCATAGGGCAGGCCTTGTCTTTGAATTTAGACTTGATAGAGGCTATAGCCTTAGGCCACGACATAGGGCATACGCCTTTTGGGCATAAAGGCGAAGAGTTTTTAAACGAAAACTATCATAAATATACCGGCAGATATTTTAGGCACAATGTCCACAGCGTAAGGGTGCTGGACAAAATCACCAAGTCTAACTTATGTTTGCAAACTTTGGACGGAATTTTATGCCACAATGGCGAAAAGCCCAAGGAAATATATAAACCCTCCGAGCCCTATGACTTTGACGAATTTGATAAAATGGTAGAGCGGTGTTATACGGATGAAGAATATTCTTCCATGCTTGTTCCTTGCACCCTGGAAGGCTGCGTGGTCAGAATAAGCGACATAATAGCGTATTTGGGCAAGGACAGACAGGACGTCTTGAAAGTATTAGGCGAAAAATACGGCCAAAAGATTTATTACAAATCTAACCGCGAGATTATAAAAGAGCTGACTGACAGCATTATTTATAACAGCCTAGGACAAAACTACATCGCCATGGACTCTAAGGTTTATCGAGAGATGAAAGAGTTTATGGACGAAAATTACGAACTTATTTACAAAAGTTCCCGCGTCAACGAGGTATATTACGAAACCATTAAGCCTATGTTTGACATGCTGTATGAGAGATTTTTATATGATGTAAAAATGCAAGATTATTCTTCATATATCTTCAAACATCATTTTTATTACGCGTATTTGCCTCAAAATTATATAGACATCGGACTGGACTTGGAAAACGACATAGACTGCAACGATTTGGTGGTAGATTATATCGCAAGCATGACGGACGACTATTTCGTGGAAGTCTTTCAAAAACTGTTTCCCGATTCAAAATTGAAGATTAAATATATTTCATATTTCGAGGATAATTTATGACAAGATGGGCGGTATTCGGCACGGGCAGAATGGCCTCAAGATTTCTAAAAACCCTAAAGCGCTGCGGTAAAGTTGTTACAACTGTGGTTTCTTCCGATTTAGCGCGCGCGCAAGAGTTTGCCGCAAAACATGGCGTGGATAATTATTATTCGTATGATAACATCGATTTTGACAAATTTGATATAGCTTATATCGCCACAGTAAACAAACGCCATATGCCCGACAGCTGTATGTGCTTATCCAAGGGCAAGTCCGTGCTTTGCGAAAAGCCCATTGCCGTAAACACCGACGAGCTTAACATAATGATTAAAACGGCTCAAGAAAACAACGCCTTACTTGCGGAGGCGCTTTGGACGGCTTTTTTGCCCGCAGTTCAGAAAGCTAAAGAATTAGTCGATAGCGGCGCTATAGGCAAGGTAAA
>DATCJN010000062.1:0-23081 GCA_036562755.1 Clostridia bacterium
AACAGCTATAGGAATAATAATCGCCGTAGGCATTAATTTCTCGTTCAAAAGGCATCCTATGGACAATACGGAGTCCTTTCAAAAACAATAGGCAATTTAACAGATAAAAGAAGTATTATATTATACAATTTAACAATATATTAACAAAGCCAAAAATAAATTATTTATAATTGACAAAAGATAAATATATTTATAATTGACAAAAGATAAATATATTGTTTATCCTAAACTTTGGAAAATAAAAGTTAAAGGAAGCGACGCGCTTGAATATTCTTTTTACCAAATTCAAAGAAGTTCTGTTTTCGATTTTGCCTATTGTTGCGTTGGTTCTGCTTTTGCACTTTACCACGATATGCCCGTTGGATTATAAACTTTTAATCAGGTTTATAATAGGCGCGGTTTTGATCTTAATAGGCTTGACGATGTTCTTAATAGGCGTGGACATAGGCATCGCGCCGCTTGGTAACCTTACGGGTAAATCTTTGGTAAAATCCAATAATTTATGGCTAGCTATAGGCGCCGCTTTGGTATTAGGCTTTTTGGTTTCCATAGCAGAACCCGGATTAATTGTCTTTTCCAACCAAGTAGGGCTTGTTACATCGGGCGTAATAAAAGGTATTGTCATATTATTAGTAGTATCCATAGGCTTTGCCATAATGATGGCTTTGGGCTTTATCAGGGTGTTTTATAATATCCCTTTATACATATTGCTTCTTATAATTTACGGCATAATTTTTATTTTTGCGTTTTTTGCCTCGCCCGAATTTTTGGCGATAGCGTTTGACTCGTCGGGTTCTACCACGGGCGTTTTGGCCGTTCCTTTTGTTTTGGCGTTATCGGTAGGTATATCTTCCTTAAAAAAGGACAGTAAAGCATCCGAAAGCGACAGCTTCGGTCTGGTAGCTACGGCGGGCACAGGCGCAATATTGGCAATATTGATCTTAAATTTCTTTTATAAAAGCGAATTTACGGGCAGCCTTGACATAATCGATCCCAATGAAGGCTCGATAATAAAAGCGTTTACCGGCATTTTGCTTACTTATTTAAAACAAAGTTTGCTGGCCGTCGTGCCTTTGACTATTGTTTTAATCGTCCTCCAAATTTTCGTGTTCAAGCTAAGCCGCAAGCAGTTTAGAAAGCTACTAACGGGCTTTATCTTTGCGCTTATAGGATTATTTATATTCTTAGTCGGCGTTAACGGCGGTTTTATGGAGATAGGAATAGCCATAGGCAACACTTTAGCGTTGAAAGAAAACAAAGTATATATTATAATAATAGGACTATTCTTAGGAGTGGTTACTATACTAGCCGAACCTGCGGTTCACATCTTGACGCACCAAATAGAAGACGTAACCAGCGGTTATGTAAGCAGAAAAGCGGTTTTAGTTGCGCTGTCAATAGGCGTAGGCTTGGCCGTAATGTTGTCTGTCGTCAGAGTGCTGGTGCCCGGCCTGCAGCTGTGGCATTATCTGTTGCCGGGATATATTATTTGCCTAACATTGATGTTCTTTGTGCCCAAATTATTCGTTGGTATGTCCTTTGATGCGGGCGTGGTAGCCACAGGGCCTATGACTGCTACGTTTAGTTTGGCATTTATACAGGGAGCGGCCAACGCTTTCGCGGACGCCAGCGTCCTAACCGAAGGCTTTGGAATGATAGCGATGGTAGCGCTGTTCCCTATACTAACTTTGGAAATTTTGGGCTTAATTTTTAAGATAAAGTCAAAGGTAAAAGGAGTAAAACAAAACTAATGGAAGAGCTGACAAGGATGCCCAAATTCGAGCTTGTATATATTATCGTAAATCACGGAAAGGGCAGCAAGATTTTGCACGCGGCTAAAGAACTTGGTATGCACGGGGGAACGGTATTTTTGGGCAGAGGCACGGTAAAGAATCCCATATTAGAATTTTTTTCCTTAGATGACGCGCGGAAAGAAATAATATTGATGGGCGCGGACACAAAGACCGCCGACGAGATAGTGGAAGCCTTGAGCAAAAAGTTCCACTTTGACAAACCCAATCACGGCATAGCGTTTACTGTAAGCGCTGGTTTAATAATAGGCTCAAAAGCATATAAAGGCGGAGAAAGCGAAAGTAAAGAAGGAGTAAATCCTATGTATCAATTAATTATCACAATCGTAAATAAAGGAAAAGCCGAAGAAGTAATTGACGCGGCTACCGCGGCGGGCGCAAGAGGCGGTACTATTATCAATGCGCGCGGTTCGGGCATTCACGAAACATCCAAGGTGTTTAATATGGAAATAGAGCCCGAAAAAGAAACAGTCTTGATTTTATGCAAAAAGGACGTTACCCAGGCTATAGTCCAGGCTATTTATCAAAATCTTGAGCTGGAAAAGCCCGGCAACGGCATTGTATTTGTTCAAGACGTCAATTCGGCTTACGGCATTTACGAAGAAAAATAATTAAAATAAGTTATAATTAATAAAAAATAATGAATAATTAAAATAGAGAACTTTATGTTCTCTATTTTTTTATAATGAAGCAACCAAACCATATAATATGTAATATTTTTGTTTTTAATTTTCAGGGTGGACAACTTTTATTAAAAATTGTATAATATTTTGGTAAACCAATTTTACAGAGGAATGTTTTGAGCAAAAACAGCAGCATCTACATAGATGTCAATTCTAACAATGTCTGCGTCGCGATGATAGAAAACGACGAACTCGCGGAATTTTATATCGAGTCATCGTCCCAAAAAAAATTAGTTGGCAATATCTATAAGGGCGTAGTAGTCAACGTGCTTGCGGGAATGCAAGCGGCGTTTGTTGATATAGGACTTGAAAAAAACGCTTTTATGTATGTCGGCGATATGGTGTTTGACCGCGCCGAACTTCAAAACCATGAAATAAATATTCCCGAAAAGCTGACCATATCACCTGGCGACGAAATTATGGTGCAAGTCGTAAAAGACGAAGTGGGCACAAAAGGCGCGCGCATTTCGTGCAATATTTCGCTGCCCGGTCGCAGCGTGGTAATGACGCCTACTTTGGACTTTTTGGGCGTTTCCAGAAAGATTACAGATGAAAAAATCAAGCAAAAATTGACCAAACTCGTAAAAGCCCACGCTCCCAAGGGTTGCGGCTATATAATAAGAACGGTTGCGCCCGAGATGTCCAAAAGAGAAATAGTCGCCGAGATGAAACAGCTCGCGAAGCTTTGGGAATCGATTCAACAAAAGTATAAAAAAGCCCGTCCTAGAGAATTGATTTACACCGAAGGGGACTTGGTCGCCCGAATTGTTAGGGATATTCTCAATTCCAATGTAGAACGCATAATTACTAATTCAAAAGAAGTTTACGATACCATTTCAGAACATTTGGTAAAAAGTCTTGCCGTTTGCGCAGACAAACTAGAGCTGTATACGGGCAAGATTGACATGTTTAAATATTACGGTATTCGTTCAAAAATTGAGAAGCTGCTGGACCGCAAGGTTTGGTTAAAAAGCGGCGGATATCTTATCATAGACAAGACGGAAGCGCTTACCGTAATTGACGTCAACAGCGGCAAATATACGGGCGACAGCAATTTGTTGGAAGACACAGTTTTTAAGGTCAATATTGAGGCCGCCCAAGAAATAGCCCGCCAGTTGAGGCTAAGAAACATCGGCGGCATAGTGGTAATTGACTTTATAGACATGGAGCTAAACGAGCACAAACACAAGGTGCTGGAAGTCTTGGAAGAAGCTCTAAAACGAGACAGAACCAAGTGCAAGCTGCTAGGAATGACGCAGTTAGGACTTGTGGAATTGACACGCAAAAAGGTGCGCAACGACATATCCAGCAGTTTGCAGGACGAGTGCACGGTTTGTCACGGTTCGGGCAGAATTTTATCTACGGCGGCGGTGGCCAATAAGATAAGAATGGATTTATTGGATTTGTTCGCCACTATGGATGCGCCTGCGGTAACTGTAACTGTCAATCCCGAAGTAATGACCAAGATGTTTACGGGCATTTTTTCAAAAGAATGCGACACTATCTGGGCGGGCAAGAGGATTTATATAATACCCAACGACAACCTTTTAAGAGAAATGTATAGAATACAGGCGCATAAAGACAGGGTTTTGACATTGCCCAACACCGCGAGATTATTATATTAAATTGGTTAATTATTGAATGTTATGATATAATTTTTACTAATAAAACTTTTTGTAAGGATTAAAACTTGTTATGAGATATATAAATAAAGAATACGGCTTTACCTTTAGACCTCCTTATTTGGAAAACTTCCACAAAGAAGAGCCCAAAGGGCCGGCTGTCAAGAATAATAACTATCCCTCAAAATATATAATAGGCGCGGGACTTGATTATTCGGCTATCAACGGCGCTATGTTGATAGGCAAATACGGCTCGCTATGGGGTGTCAAGGTAACATATTATAACGGATATAAATGGTTAGAAAACGAAGACTTTATAACAGCGCATTCCAAATACAGCGTTTACTCAAACGACGGAAACTTCGCGCATTTTATTAGCGGCCCGTTATCAGTTAAATGGATAAGACAAGGCGAGCAAGGTTTAGGAATACAAATTACCGCTAGCAAGCGGTTGCGAGTAAGAGTCGTATTTTATCCTTGTTTTAATTGGCCGGGAGAGATCAGCATAGAAGGCTCTTATGTAAAGGGCCGTTCGCCTTATGTGGCGGCTATTCCGGGCGACATAGAATTATCCAGACCTTATTCGGTATTTAAAAATCGCTACCAAGTTATTTTGGACGACAAACCCGCCCGCGAGTATTTTATGGCGCAAAGCTATAATAAGCCCTTAGACTCGGCCAACGGCGCGTTTAACGAAGTTATGATGGAGTTTATCATCAATAACTATCAACCGACTGTCCATCTATACTGCGCTGTAGGCGACGAAAAAATACTCGCAATGGACATTCCCGATGTCGATAAACTGGAAAAACTAATAGACACCTCGGGCGATTTAAAATACAGCGTTAACAAAACATACGGCAGCGGCGTTCTAGGCGCGCCCGTAGAGAGCATGTTTAACGCGTCAATGTGGTCAAGGGTTTATTACCCCTATCTCTTGGATACGATAGCGGTATCCAAAAGACTTCAAAAAAACGATCACTTTGATATAAACGGCATAGAAGAAAATTCCAGTCTTTTAGTTAATTCATGGGCGTGCGAAAACGCGGACTTTTTAAACCAACTGACCTATACGGCGCAAGATAAAATTTTAGGGCTTTTGACAGCCTATCAGATTTTTTCCCGCCAAAAAGACAAAACAGGCTTTGTCAAATTATTTACCAAATTCAGCCGCATGTTTGAACCTGACGGCGATTTGGTTTTGGACGAGAGCAAGGACAAGAACTTAGTCGCTAATCAATGGGACGACTCCCCTTTAAAAGAAAAGCTTGACAAACCCATGTATTCCCTGGATCAAAGCTGTCTAAAGCTTTTGGCTTATGATTTAATCGAAAGAATGGCGGTTAAATTCTCTTTGCCCGAGGCGGCCATATACGGCGAAGCTAAAAGGAAATTAAGGCAAAAAATTAACGAAAAATTATATAACTTTGAAAAAGGTTTGTATTTAAATAGATATTCCGACGATACTTGGGCGGAAAACTACGGCGCGACCAGCTTTTATCCCTTAATCGCGGGCGCGATAGAATCTCCCGAACAGCTAAAGGCTGTTGTTGATAATCTGACCTCCAAAAAACTCTTTTGGGGCGACTATGTGATTCCCACTTTATCTAAGAATAACAAAGAATACGGCAAGGCGCTAAAAAGCATAAATTCTAAAACGCCGCCTTTCTTGGAATACCGCGGCTCAATTTCGCCTTATGTTAATTACCTCGTTTATCACGGTTTAATTAGATACGGACTTGACGAAATCGCTAGCGAATTCGGGTATAAATGCGCTAAGGTTTGGCAAAAACATACTAGGTTTAAGTATAATATTTATTCTAAATACTTACCCCGCGGAAGCGCGCCCAAGGACGCGAAATATCTGAGCATGGAAGGCAATTTATTGGCGCTCATAGGCTTGCAATCCCTTATCGACGTGGAATATTTTAGGGACGACCTAAAGTTTGCTATAAGGTTTGGCACATTTGCCAAGGGATCTCACGCAGTAACCAATTTAAAGATTATGGAGCGTGTTTACAGTATTGAAACAGACAACTACACAACCGCAATGCTAATTGACGCTAAAGAAGTATTTAAAGCCGAGGGCGGCAGGTGTATTGTTCGCCAATATATTGATTCAAAGGACGAATATAGCTTTTTGATTATTGCGCCTGTGGATTTAAAATTAACTTTAAGGCCGCTAAATTATCAGCTTGGCAAGCCTGAGATTGTGTTCAATATCTCAAAAGGCAAGCACAAAATAAAGATAACCGATAAGGTTTATTCGGAATTTATCAGTTAAATCTTAGCAATTAGTTATATTAATTAAAAAAATATTGAATTATATTTTTTCAATTGCTATAATTAACGTTGACGGTATGCGAGAATGAGTGTAAAAAAGAATATTTTTTTTGCAAAACATAATACATTAATCATATCTTTAATAGACATATTTTTATTAGTATTGTCTTATTTTTTGTGTGTTGTCTTTTATTTGCTTTTATACGAACAGACATTTTTGCTTTGGCTAGGCAATCTTTATACGATACTGTTTTTGGTTGTTCCTTACGCTTTTTTGTTTAACTTATTTGGCTTATATCGCAACCTATGGCAGTTTATGAGCATGAGAGATTTATTTAAGCTCGTAATCGTGCTAGGCGCTTCGTCTTTTATTTTTATCGTTTCCTCCTTTGCCACTTCGGGCGGAAATATAACATATTTAATATTTACTATAATAACATCTTTACTTGCCTGCATTCTTGTTTTGGTAGGAAAATTGGTTTATATACTGTTATTTGACCGCGCGCGCCGCCCCAGAAGCAACGGCGGCAAACGGCTCGCTATCGTGGGCGCAGGACAAGCAGGCGTGTCTTTGCTTGAAAATATTCTAAACGAAAAAGAATGCAAATACCAGCCGGTATGCTTTTTTGACGACGATAAAAATAAAGTAGGCAAGAGCATAAGCGGCATTAAGGTCGTGGGAACTACCGACCAAATCCAAGTTTTATGCTCGGAATTAAACATAGACGAAATTGTGATCGCCATACCTTCGCTTACCTTTGAGCAAAAGCAACGCATTTTTGACAAATGCCTAAAGACAAAAAGCCGCGTGGTAACCATTCCCAGCATGTCCGAGATTATAAGCGAAAAGAACATGTGGCAAAACAGAAGAGATATAGACGTAGAAGACCTGCTAGACAGAGCTCCGATTAAGCTTGACACCGATAAATTTTACGATTTGATTTCTAACAAAACCGTTTTGGTAACGGGCGGCGGCGGCTCCATAGGTTCGGAGCTTTGCCGACAGATAATAAAATACAACCCTAAAAAACTTATAATATTAGACATATACGAAAACAGCGCTTACGAAATCCAACAAGAACTAAAGCTCCAATACGGCAACAGCATTAATCTGTTCGTAGAAATCGCCTCCATACGCGATTATTTCAAAATGGAGATTTTGTTTGAGAAATACAAACCCGAACTTGTATTTCACGCCGCTGCGCACAAACATGTGCCTTTGATGGAGGCCAATCCTGACGAAGCGGTCAAGAATAACATTTTCGGCACGTTTAACCTAGTCAAACTTGCGGACAAGTTTGGCGTAGAAAAATTCGTCCTTATTTCGTCCGACAAGGCCGTTCATCCCGCCAATATTATGGGCGCTACCAAGCGTTTTTGCGAGATGATTATTCAGTCCATGAAAGACAGATCCAACACTCAGTTTATGGCGGTTAGATTTGGAAATGTCTTAGGCTCAAACGGCTCGGTAATACCGCTGTTTAGAAAGCAGATCGAAAGAGGCGGCCCCGTCTATGTTACCAGCAAGGATATAATAAGATACTTTATGACCATACCCGAAGCCGTAAGCCTCGTATTAATGAGCGGAGCAAAAGGCAAAAACGGTTCGGTTTATGTATTAGACATGGGCGCGCCCGTGAAGATAGACGATCTGGCAAGAAAGATGATAACCCTGGCGGGCTATGTTCCGGATAAGGATATAAAAATCGAATATACGGGATTAAGGCCCGGCGAAAAGATGTTTGAAGAGTTAATTCTTCACAAGGATAGAGCGGAAAAAGTCGACGAAAAAATTTATATGGAAAAACTCGCCAATATCTCTTGGGACTTTATCATAAAAGTCCTTGAGAAATTTGATAAGGCTTTAAATCAAAACAATAACGAACTGCTCGTTCAAACCTTGATGGATGCGGTTTATAACGGCGAAGAGCAAAGCCTTGAATTCTTAAAGAGCAATTTAGAGAGCGCCAGCATTATTTTAGAACCTGTAAGGCAAGAGACGGCGGGATGAAAACGTTTATAGTTCTTTTGGTCACATTTGCGGTCGCCGCTGTGCCCGTCATTGAGCTAAAAGGCGCGATTCCCTTAGGAATGGGGCTTGCGCTTCATTACGGTTTAGATATTAATCCCTGGATATATTTTGTTTTCGCATACTTGGGCTCGTGTCTGCCCGTGCCTTTTATTATTTTATTTTTACGTCCCGTTTTAAATTATTTGTCCAAAACAAAACTCTTTAGAAAGTTTTCACAGTGGTTAACTGACCGTTTTTCTAAAAAGACGGCTCAAATTAACCAAAAAGCCGCGCATAAGGCCGAAAACATAGAAAGCGATGCCGACCAAGAGGCGAAAGAGTTGGCAAGGCGCAAAAAGATAAATTGGATCAAATACATATCCTTGTTTGCCTTTGTTGCCATTCCTTTGCCGCTTACCGGTTGTTGGACGGGAGCGGGCATTGCGGCGTTTATGGGTTTGGATTTGAAAAAAGGAACGACTATCATTTTCTTGGGCAACTTAGTAGCGGGATTAATAATTATGCTCGTAAGTCTTGCGGGCTATCAACTGCCCAGTCTTTTTTAATTTTTTAACGATTTTTTCCCTTTTTATTAAATATTTTTTTCTTTAATAGGCAAACTAATGGACTAATTATTTTTTTGCCTAAAGCTTAGTTTTAGGTTTAAAAACTAATTTTTGGGAGAATAATTTAATGGAAGAATATGTAATTAAACTTACAGAGGAATTAGACCAAGAATTAGAAAAAAGGGCACAAGCTCAAGGCGTATCAAAAGAGCAATATCTTAATAATTTGGCGAAACTTTTTTTGAGCGCTTCGCATAGTATAAACCGAGAAGAGTTTGAAAAGGGATATGTGGAAATGGGAGCAATCAATCTTCAGCTTGCTAACATAGGGGATTGTTGCGATGGAGAAACCGAACATAACAAGAGGCTCAATATTTTTCGCCGACCTAAGTCCCGTAGTGGGGAGTGAACAAGGCGGATTGCGCCCTGTTTTAATAATACAAAACGATATAGGCAATAAACACAGCCCAACCATTATCGCGGCGGCTATAACCAGCCAGATAAACAAGGCTAAACTTCCCACGCACATTGAGATAAAGGGCGAAAAGTTTGGGCTAAACAAGGATTCGGTAATATTATTAGAACAAATACGCACTTTGGACAAAAGGCGCTTGCGAGAAAAAATAGGCGAATTGGACGCGGAAACTATGGAAAGCGTCAATAAGGCTATATTAATTTCTTTGGGATTTTTTTGACCATAAAAAATAAACTGAACAAAAGAAAACCCGCTAGTTCCTTAGCGGGTTGTTTTTTTAGTTTACCAATACAAATCCCATGTCTTTCATCATCTTTAGGAAGGCTTTGTTGCCTTCCTCGTCGTCTTTGAATAACGCCGTGCACTTTAAGATTCGCTCGCACGCTTTATTGATGTATTGCTCAATTGCCGCGCCCGCGTCTTCGTCGCTTAAATTAGTGCCGCAATCGTTGATTAATTGCGCTATCATGCCCGTATGATGAACCAAAGGATGATTGGGGTCGCTTAGTTCGTGGAGCTTGCTCTTGCCCACCAAGAAGTCTTTTATATCTTCGGCTTCTTGCGCTAGCCTTCCGGGCAGGATAAATACGCCCATAGCCTCTATTAAGCCAATGCTTTCTTTTTTGATGTTGTGCAAATCGGGGCTTACGTGGAATATACCGTCGGGATGAGCCGTGTCGGTGCGGTTATTGCGCAAGATAATATCTAAGGAATACTCGCCGTCTTCGTTAAATCTAGCTATGGGTGTGACGGCGTTATGCTGTTCATTGGTGTGAGCTATAATATTTAGCTTTTCGTTATTGTATTCCAAGAAAAAGTCCAGTATCTCGCCAAAGAGTTTTTCAAGCGAGGCGCGGTTCTTGCTCTCAATTCTTATGACATTGTTATACCAATCCGGAGCCACTATTCTCACATCGGGATAGTTGGGAGAAGAAAATCGGTATTTTATCTTTGTTTTATATAAAGGCATCTTATACGCGCCGCCTTGATAGTGGTCGTGATTTAAAATGGAGCCGCCGATTCGAGGCAAAGCCGCGTTAGAGCCTATGAAATAATGCGGGAACAAATCTATAAAATCAAACAGTCTGACTACTGTCGTTTGATTGACGTTCATAGGAACATGCTCGTCGCTAAAGACTATGCAATGCTCGTTGTAGTACCTATACGGCGAAAATTGAAAATGCCATAATTCTTCGTTTAGGAAAATAGGTATGGTCCTAAGCGTCAGCTTGGAAGGAATTGTGTCATTGCCCGCAAATCCCACGTTTTCTTTGCAAAGCGGACATTTGGGATAGCCTGTTTGGGGCTTTTTTAATAGCTCTGCAGTTTTTTTGTTGTCCTTTTCGGGTTTTGCGATATTAATTGTGATTTCCAAATCCGCTTTTTCGGCGGGCGCGGTCCACGAAAGATTGGCCGCTACTTCGTCGTATCTTATATAATTGGATTTAATGCAATAGTCGTATAAAAACAAACATGCCTCTTTTATGTTTTTCTCGCAGGCTATTTGGTCGAACATGTCTATTATAAAAGAGGGCGGCGGACAAACAATGTCCATAATTTCTGTTTCAAAGTTAACTCTCTTGTTCGGCTCGATTATGCCTTTTTCTATGGCATAATCGGACAGCCCTGAAAGTATTTTTGCGGGGCTTTTTACCAAAGATATGTCGCCGTTTTCGGAATATTGAGATTCGTTATTCGACGGCTCGACTAAATGGAGCTTTGCTAACAGTTTGTTTCTAGCGTATATGTTGTCTGAGAGAGGTAAAAATAAATGGGTGTTTGAATAACACAACAAGTCCTCTATTAGCTCTTGAGGAGTTTTATTAGACATCAAAAACCTCGCTAATATAAATTGATTTACAAGTGAGAAAAAATAGGAAAAATAATCACCATAATTTATTATATATCATCTATAGTAATTTGGCAATATTAATAAAAATCAATTCATTTATCTATTATTTTTTTGGCCGAAAGTTTGCATTGACTATTGAGTTTAACTATAATATAATAAATTATTGAATTTTAACAATTATGTTACAGGAGCGCGCAATGGAAAATTTATTGGCGGCTTTAAAATTTAACTGGTACGGTTTTTTAATCGCTATGGGCATTGTCGCGGGAACAGTATGCGCGTATTTTACAGCAAAAAAACGCGGATATAACCCCGACGTAGTGTTTGATATAGTAATCTGGGCCGTGCCTTTTGCCATACTGGGCGCTAGAATGTATTATGTTATTTTTGATATCATAGGCTCGGGCGCAAGCTATACCTTTGCCGAGGCGTTCGGATTTTACCCCGACGGCTTTAGACTTCAAGGATTGGCAATTTACGGCGGAGTCTTGGGCGCGTTGCTCGGCGTTTATTTAAACAGCCTAGTATATAAATATAAAGAGAAAAAGACGGGCGAAAAGAAAGAAACATTCTTAATGATGTGCGATATCGGCGCCCCGTTTTTGATTTTGGGTCAAGCCATTGGCAGATGGGGCAACTTTGTCAACCAGGAAGTTTATGGCCAACCCGTGCTAAACCCCGCGTTCCAATTTTTCCCCATAGCCGTAAAAGTTGATGGAATGTGGTATCAAGCGCTGTTTTTCTATGAATCCGTTCTCAATTTGATAGGATTTTTCATCTTGTTCTGGTTTTTATTAGGACGCAGGCGCAGCTTCCCCGGATTTGTGTTCGCTTGCTACGGAATATATTACGGCGCCGTAAGATTGGTTTTAGAATCGTTCAGAGATAAATCTCAATTTGTTTTATATTTGATTCCCAATGTCTTGCCCGTATCCCAGCTGGTAAGCGCGATAGCTTTGTTATTAGGCACAGTGGGAATAATTTATGTTTATCTAAAAGCCCAAAAAGCAGGCAAAAAACCGCCTATATTGGTTTTATACGACGATTGGCATAAAACGGGCTTGCCTGAGTCAATTTATGGCAAACCTTTGGCGATAGATGAATATGAATATGTAGAAGTGGATGACGAAGAAAGCGTGCAAGAACATTTAGATAAAAATAAATAAATTATTATAAAAATTAAAATTCGATAAGAATTATTATAATACAATAAAAACATAGAATTATCCAAAAAATTATATTATAATTATGTTAAAGAATTAAAATTGTAAGGAGTCAAATATGTCATCCAAAAACGCCGAACAAAAACTACCCAGCGCAAACCGTAGTCTGCTATCTACCGTATTGTGCTCGTTAGAGTTGATAGCATTTGGCGTATTTTTGCTAGTCTTGTATTTTATTAATAAAGAAAATCCCTTGCCTGAAATTTGGCATGTAGAAACTATATGGCTGCCCGCAACATTAGGAATAATTTGGTTGATCAGCCTAACCCACAGCGCTGTTTTGAAAAACACCGTAACGCTATGGGTTAGCTTTGTTTTTTTAACCTGTCTAGCCGCTTGGCTGCTTGTTAATGTGGGCGGAAAACAATATATTGAGATTTATCCTATTTATATCGCCATTCCCGCTATAGCCAGCGCCGGAACGATACTCTTCTCCAAGGACAAAAACATCCACCTAAAGTCCATAGTATTCTTTGGCATTATTTCGTTTTTTTTATTCTTAAACTCTTTAGGCGATGTTTCTTGGTTCGTATTAGGGCCGTTGATTGTCGTAATAATAGGCGCGTTTATATTCATCAACGCCATAACCTCCAGAAAAGGTCGTTGGGACGACGGCGACAGGCCTCAAAGATCCACGCCTTATCCTTCTGCTGACGAAGAAGACAAAAAATAGACAAAGGACTATATATTTTTTGACAAAATGAAAGACTTATCTTTATTAGCGGACTATTATGCCCTTACTATGATGCAAGGGCTTTTTTATCAAGGTCGGCGCGAAAAGGCCGTTTTTGAAGTGTTCTTTCGCCAAAGCTCCAGCTTTAACTACGCCATAGCGGCAGGTTTGGAATCGGCGATAGACTTCGTAAAGAACATAAAATTCGGCCCCGAAGAAATTGATTATCTGCGCGGCCTTAACGCTTTTTCGGACGATTTTTTGGATTATCTTGCTGACTTTAGATTTAGAGGCAACATTCGCGCCGTGCCCGAAGGCACGGTAATTTTCCCCGGAGAGCCTATCTTTGTGGTAGAAGCCGATATAAAAGAGGCGATGTATATTGAAGCGGGGATTCTTAACATAATCAACCACCAGACCTTAATCGCCACCAAGGCGTCTAGGATTTGCTGGACGGCGGGCGAAAAACCTGTAATAGAATTCGGCTTAAGACGCGCCCAAGGCCCCGACGCGGGAATTTACGGAGCTCGAAGCGCCATAATAGGCGGCTGTTTGGGCACAAGCAATGTGCTCTCGGGTTTTAGGTGGAATATAGCTCTAAAGGGGACGCATTCGCACGGTTGGGTATTGAGTTTTCCTAGCGAGCTTGAAGCGTTTAGGGCATATGCCCGCGCCTTCCCCGATTCCTGCCTGTTATTAGTGGATACATACGACACGCTAAAAAGCGGCGTTCCCAACGCAATTAAAGTTTTTGACGAACTAAAAGCGCAAGGCCATAAGCCTTTGGGAATAAGATTGGACAGCGGCGATTTGGCGTATCTGTCCAAAACAGCCCGCAAGATGTTGGACGAAGCGGGACATGCTGACGCAAAGATTTTTGCAAGCGGCGACCTGGACGAAAATGTCATATTGCACCTAAACGCTCAAGGCGCCTGCATAGATTTTTACGGCATTGGCACCAGGTTAATTACCAGCCAAGACCAGCCGAGTTTGGGCGGCGTGTATAAAATAGTCGCGGTGGAAAAAGACGGCCAATGGACTCCCAAAATGAAGATGTCGGACTCTTTGGAAAAAATCACCAACCCCGGCGTCAAAGAATTATACCGCATCTATAACAAGAGCAACGGTTACGCCGAAGCGGATCTTATCGCTTTGCGGGGCGAGCATATTCCTAAGCCTTTGACGATAATCCATCCCATAGAAAGATGGAAGACGACGACGTTTGAGGATTACGAATTGAGAAGTTTGCTGGTCGATGTAATGAAAGAAGGCGAAGTGGTATATAATTTTCCTAAACTAGAAGAGATAGCTAAATACAGCAAGCAAGAGTTAAATACCTTCTGGCCTGAATATAAGCGTATTAGCAATCCCCATATATACAAAGTGGACTTATCCGACGGTTTATACGAATTAAAACAAAAAATGATAAACGAGTTAAGGCAATTAAATAACTAAAATATATCATAAAAGTATTTTTTCCTACCAAATTTGACAAATTTATATTAAGCTATATAATATAATAGATTACAATGGATGAAATAAATCTTAACAAAAAAAGTCTAAGCCCCGAAGAAGTGAGACAATATATCGAGTTATTAAAGCGCAATTACGAAAAAAGCCTGTCTGAGCAAAAGGACAGGATTTTTGAATTGCGCGAACAAATAAAAGAACTTGAGTCCAAGCTGGAGGTTTATAAAAGCCGTTCCAGGCAGATAAACCAAGCTCTTATGGCGGCGGTTGCCAAAGCTGAGGAGCTGGAACAAGCCGCAAGGCTGAAATACGACATGGAAATAAAAGGACTCAAGATGTTCCATGCCAAATGGTTGTCTTATTATAAGAAAATCATTGAAAAATACCCTATTGACGACGAGTTGGTCAAGATAGCTAAATTCAACAAAAATATGTCCGAAGCGTTAGGACTTGACGCCGAAGACATAATAGAAACCGTTACTTCAAAAAGCATAACGCCCGAACAAGAGGCAAAAAACGCAATCGAAGCGGCGAAAGCGCGCGCGGAGAAAAAAGAGCCCGCCGAACTTCAATACGAAGCCGAAAAAGAAAGACTAAACCAAAACCAAAAGGAATTTAATCCTTTGGAGAATATAAAAAAATATTATCAATCAAAATCCGCTTTTTCTTTAGAAGAGGCTTTGCACCCGACTGAGAGCCTTGAAGAGATTTTGAAAGATTTGTTATAACTATTTATTCCCTTTTAATTGACAATTAAGATTATATTGTGTTAAAGTTATATGTGAGTCGCTCAAGGAAGGCTCTAAGTTATGCGTTTAAACGCATACGCCTTTATGGCGAAGACTTGAAAAAAGGAGGCTAAATAATCATGTATGCAGTCGTAGATAACGGCGGTCATCAGTATAAGGTTAAGGTAGGCGATGTTTTGGATATCGAAAAGATCAAAGCCGACCAAGGATCTGTGATCGAATTTAAGCCCGTTATGGTAGTGGAAGAAGGCAAGGTATTGACAGGCGCGGAAGCCCAGGCAAAAACGGTTAAAGCCGAAGTTTTGGGCGTGGTAAAAGGCGAGAAGATTATCATATTCAAATACAAAGCCAAGAAAAACTACCGTAGAAAGACCGGTCACCGCCAAAAGTATACAAAGATTAAAATCGTAAGCATCGAATAATGACAATTGTCAGGATCAAAAAACGCGGTAAATCCATAAAAAGCGTGCAAGCTTTGGGGCATACGGGATATGCGGCAGAAGGAGAAGACATAGTTTGCGCGGCGCTGTCTAGCGTGATACAAACCGCGGTATTAGGACTCTTGCAAGTAGCGGCTATCAACGTTTTATATGATAGAGACGACGAAGACGGTTACTTAATGTTTGAGTTGCCTGACGATTTGACGGAAGAACAAGCGCACGACGCCGATGTAATTTTGGCGACGATGTATATGGGGATAGCGGACCTTGCGGAAAGCTATTCGGATTATATCAAGTTGGAGGTAAAATAAAATGTTTAAGATAAATATTCAATTATTCGCTCATAAGAAAGGCGCGAGCAGCACCAAGAACGGTCGCGACAGCGCGGCCAAGCGTTTGGGCGTTAAGGCTAATAACGGTCAATTCGTAACCGCAGGCAGCATAATTATGCGTCAACGCGGCACCAAGATTCACCCCGGCCACAATGTAAAAAGAGGCGGAGACGATACGTTGTTTGCTGTTATAGACGGCGTTGTTCGTTTTGAGCCGTTGGACAGAAAGAGAACCAAGGTTTCTGTTTACGCCCAATAAGTTTAATATCTAATATAAGAATTAAAAGCTTCTTGATTTAAGAAGCTTTTTTTATTATGTTTGACATTGGTATCAAATTAATTTATAATAAGGCTTATGGAAGTTTCTATTAATTCAAATACAATCACTCTTAGCGATCCCGATAGTTTTAATATAAAACATATTCTAGACTGCGGACAAATTTTTAGATATACGATAACGCCGACATACGCTAGGGTATTATCCAAAAACCATTGCGCCGATGTGGTAACGGACAGCGACAAAATAATTATCCATTGCGACGACGCGCAATATTTTTACACCTTTTTTGATTTGGATACGGACTACAACGCCATAAAAAAGGCCGTAAATATTAATCCCTTAATGCAAGAAGCCATAAGCTTTGGACAGGGCATTAGGCTATTAAAAAACGATTTTTTTGAAATGTTAATCAGCTTTATTATTTCTTCCAATAACAACATAGAAAGAATAAAAAAAACGCTAAATTATATTTGCAGAGAATGCGGACAAGATTTAGGCGGTTATTACGCCTTTCCTGCGTTAGAGGCTTTAGCCGCGATGCCTGAGAGCTTTTTTGCAAAAGCGGGTTGCGGATACAGAAGCGGATATTTGGTGGATACCCTTAACGCTCTAAAGGACAGCTTTAACGACTTTTATATAGATTTATTGCGCTCGGATACCCAAGCAGCTTCTTTGAAGTTAAAAAAACTAAAAGGCGTCGGCGAAAAAGTAGCTGATTGCATTTTGCTCTTTGGGCTTCATCGCTATGATGTTTTTCCCGTAGATACATGGATTCAAAAGGTTTATAAAGAAAACTTTAAGGGAGAATCAGCCTCGCCAAAAGAGATAAGGCGATATTTTATTGGTTTATTCGGAAAACTTTCCGGATACGCCCAACAATATCTTTTTTATTATAAGCGAAGCTACGAAGCAAAGAGAAATTAAGGTAAAATTTAGCCGTCAAGAAAACAATATAACTTATTATGATTGTGTGATATAATCTTATAGATGCAAAAGATTTTACAACGCGTTATAAAATTAAAAATCTTTCGCTCCGCTGTATTCTGGATTGTTATTTCAGGCGCGATGACTTCGCTTACCCTGTATTCCAATAAACTGTTTTGGCTTGCATGGATTAGCGTCCTTCCTTTGTGTTATTTTTTAATAAAACACCGCAGCAGCGTTATTAAATGCTATTTTTTGGTTTTTCTGTGGGCTTTGGTATATTACTTTATACTTTATACTTGGTTTTTCTCTTTATATCCCTTATCCATAATGGGCTTTAGCGACGAAGAGAGCGTAAAAGTTGTTCTGGTTATCTGGTGCAGTATCAGCCTCGCTCAAAGCCTTCAAATGTCTTTAATGGGGCTTGCGTACGGGCTTATAAAACCCAAAGGCGTATTCGCTCCGCTTGTATTAGGCGCGCTTTGGATAATATTGGAATGGGCGCAAGGATACGGCCCATTGGCTATGAACTGGGGCAGGCTCGCGCTGTCGCAATATAACTTTGCCCCCGCCGTACAGTCGGCGTCCTTATTCGGCTCGCTGTTTATATCTTTTTTGATAATATGCGTCAACGGGCTTTTAGCCTTGTATCTATGGAATTTATTCAATCATAAGACTTCTTACAAATCTTTATATATAGCCGCCGCGGCAATTTTTTTGGTTAATATTTGTTTTGGCGCTATCAGAATTCCAATCGTTAATTCGACGGTAAAAAAAGCCCCCACGACGCCTATCGCCGCAATTCAGGCCGACTTTCCTTCCGAAGAAAAATGGGACGCTCTTGCCAGCGATATTTTTGACGCCTATTACGAAATCACGCTGGATGCAATAGAAGCGGGAGCCAAAGTAATCGTTTGGCCCGAAACAACCATTCCCATGTCGCTGGAACGCTCGTCGTATCTGGATTTATTTCAAGAACTGGCCGACGAAAATCAAATAACGTTTGTTATAGGCGCGATACACGATAAAGAGGATAATTCGTATAACGCTCTTTACTGTATTGATTCTAATAAAGACGATTTTCAGCTCTATTATAAGCGCCAATTAGTGCCTTTTGGCGAATTTATACCTTTTGGCGATATTTTATCTAAATATAAGGTTTTGCAGAAGTTCAATCTGTTTGAAGATATGATGACTGCGGGCGAAGAAGCAGTTGTTTTTGATACCGTTAACGGCAAGTTTAGCGGCCTTATATGTTTTGACTCAATTAATCAAAGATTTGGTTACGAATCGGCTCAAAAAGGCGCTCAAGCGCTGTTTGTAGCCACCAACGATTCGTGGTATATTGACTCCGCTTCCATTCATCAGCATTACGGGCACGCAATGTTAAGAGCGGTTGAAAATAACAGGTTTGTGGTTCGCGCAGCCAACGCGGGCGTATCAGGCGTAATTTCCTCGACGGGCAAAAGTATTAAGAGTTTGGCAAGCCGCAAAGAAGGCTATGTTTTATATGATGTTCCGTTGATAGACAGCAAGACGCTGTACACCTTAATAGGAGATTCCATTGCTTATGTCGCGATTGCGGGCGCGACAGCCGCGTTTATATATTTTAGAATTGTAGATAATATATTGGACAAAAGAACAAAAAAGGAAATAAATCCATAAAATAAACAATAAATCTATTGATAGATAATCAAATTAAGAATTTTTAAGGTAATTTTAATTATATTTTAATCTGTTATTTTTGGCGCATATGATATAATCATTAATAGAAAACAAAAATTTTTTAGGAGATTCGGGCAATGAATATGAGTGTTTTTATGGCCGCGACTTTTTGGGAACAATTTGTTGAATTATTCGCGGGTATGGGAGTGGCTGCCGGCATTTGCATAGTGCTTGGCTTGATTCTTTGCATAATTGAGATTTTTCAGCCCGGATTTGGTATATTTGGAGCTTTAGGCGCAATCTTGCTTATAGCCGGTTTGGTAATAAGGATGCTTCAGGGCGGCACCTTGTTGATGCTGTTTATTATGATATTCCTTATCATAGTAGTGCTTTTAGGCGCGTTTATGATTATGGTGCGCTCTATGAAATACGGCTGGCTTTCGCGCTCGGATTTGGTGCAAACGGGCACGGCGGTAAATCCCACGAGATCGGACGCCACGCAGGATTTTAGCTTCTTATTAGATAAAACGGGAACGACTACCACGCCTTTAAGGCCCAGCGGCAAGGCGCTAATAGAGGGCAAAGAATACGATGTTATCGCTCAAGGCGCGTTTATTAATAAGGGCGTTGAAATAAAGGTCATAGAAGTCGAGGGCGCTCGTATAGTCGTTAGAGAATCTTAATTCTAGCGCCATTTCAAAAGAAAAAAATCGTTATTTCTCACAAGTTTTTATTAATTTTGGCAAACAATAGGTTTAGCTATTGGGTTTTATAAAAAAATTTTTGAAGGAGTGCTAAAAAAATGGAATGGTGGGCATGGGTAATTATTATCGTCATAGCCTTATTTTTGATAATAGTAACAGCGATTATTCCTATGGGCACATGGTTTACTGCGGCGGTATCGGGCGCTTATGTATCTATGGGCAAACTCATAGGAATGAAACTAAGGAGAATTAGATACAAAACGATAGTTGACGCCTACATTAAGTCGCGAAAAGCCGGTTTGGACATTAACATAGAAGATTTGGAAACTCATTATATGGCGGGCGGCAATGTAATAAGGGTAGTTGACGCGTTAATAAGCGCGCACAGCGCCAATATTAAGCTGTCCTTTGATTCGGCCCGCGCGATTGATTTGGCGGGCAGAGACGTGTTTAACGCCGTAAAAATGAGCGTTACGCCTAAGGTTATAGAAACTCCTATGATTTCGGCCGTAGCTAAAGACGGCATAGAAGTAAAGGTAAAAACCCGCATAACAGTAAGAACTAATATCTCCAGATTAATTGGCGGCGCGGGCGAGGAAACCATAATCGCGCGCGTAGGCGAAGGCATAGTTACCACGGTCGGCTCTTCCAATACGCACAAAGACGTTTTGGAGAATCCCGATTTAATCAGCAAGACTGTATTGAATAAGGGCTTGGACGCCGGAACGGCTTTTGAGATTTTGTCCATAGACATAGCGGACGTCGATGTAGGCAGAAACATCGGCGCAGAACTCCAGATAGACCAAGCAGAAGCCGACAAGCGCATCGCTCAAGCGAAAGCAGAAGAAAGAAGAGCTATGGCTATAGCGCTTGAGCAAGAAATGAGGGCCAAAACGCAAGAAATGCGCGCCAACGTTATAGCCGCAGAAGCCGAAGTGCCTAAGGCGCTAAGCGAAGCGTTTAGAAAGGGTAATTTGGGCGTATTTGATTATTACCAACTGCAAAACTTAATTGCCGACACCAATATGCGCAACCATCTCGGCGGCGCTGATAAAGATACCAAGAAAAAGGATAATAACGATTAATGATTGAAGTTGTTGCGCCAATATTTATCATAATATTTATTGGGTTATCCGTTGCGGTTGTGCTATATTTTATCTCTCAACAGTCTAAAGACGCGACGGGGAACAACGCGAACAAAGGCTTTTTTAAGGACCTTTTTGAAGCGATAAATGAAAAAGATTTAGATGCGCCGCTACATTTAGACGAAGAAAGCGTTGAAGAATATAACGAAATTGACGTAAAGCCCTTAAAAAAGGCAACAACCAAAATCGAAGCTTCAAAAGTTGAAAACGCAAGATTATCGGCTAAGCTGGAACAAAAGCAGGAGAGGTATGACAAGATTATTAATAAACCTCAATCAAAAGTTTTATTAAAAGCTTCGAAATTAACTGACCAAGAGCCCAAAGAGGAGCTTGAAGTCAAAAAGAATGATTTGGTTGAAATATTTGACGAGGACGGCGATGTTTTGAAGAAATTGGTTTTGGGCGAAATTATAATGACGCCTAAATACAAAAAAGGAAACTTCAAAAAGCTATTTTAAATTAACTTCTTTAAATACAAACAGCGGGCTTGTTTGCCCGCTGTTTTTTTGATAGGGAATGTATTAATTAGATAATAGTCTCTTTTCGCCCGTAATGCTCTGGATGGGCGCTATGTCCTGGGTAATTTCCAAAGTGCCTAAATATGTTCCGTCTTGATCGCGCACAGCGAAGTATCTTATATAAACATATTTATCGCCAAGCCTTAGCCAAAAGTCTTCGTGGTCCTTTCGGCCTTCTTTAAAGCTTTGCATGATTTCGCGGACTATGTGCTGGCTTTTGGGAGGATGGCAGTTAAACACGCTGCGCCCGATTACCGCGCGCTCGCGGGCAAAAATCCTTTCCTTGCCCTCGGTAAAATACGCCACTTTGTCATCGCGGTCAACAAAGGTCAAATCAAAAGGCAAAGCGTTCAGACTTGCGATTAATTCGTTTAATTTAAACTTTCCGCTCGGAAGGTTAATATAATCCGACATATCTAAGCTATATCCGGTTTCTTGAGCTTTTGCGGTTCGGTTATAATCGGTCTTTTGGTCGTCCGTTTTATTAAAGTTTATCAATTGAGGTAAAATCTCTTGCCACTCGTTTTTATTCAAAGCGTCTATCATCATCGGCAAAAGTATGCTTTGCTCTTTGAATATCATATCTTTAATTCTTGCAATGCATGCGTCCAATGACTCTTTTATAGCGTTTTTATCGGCGTTTTGGTCTATTTTCGCCAAAACTTCTTTTAAGGCGTCCCTTATTTCGTCGTCAACGCCCCACATGACCTTGGGCGGCGAAGTAATGCCGTGTTTTTCTAAATATGGGAACAAAACGATTTCTTTCTTTTGGTAATGTTTATCTACAGCGTCAAGTAGCTTCGCAACGGCGCTTTTATCGCCGTTTTCGGCTTCCTTGATGAATTTTTCTATCTCTTTGTTTTCTTGATTTATATTAAAAATAGATTGCTCAACAAAGATATCGGGCTTTTCAAAGTCATTTTTAATGTAGTCCTTAAATAAAGACGAATGCACGTCGCACAGCCTTTGAACCTCTTCTATGGGCAAACCTTCGCTGATTAACTCTTGCTCAATTTGCGCGATTTCGGAAGAGCTTACATTGGCAAACTCTTTTTGAAATCTTGCTCGGGCTTGTTCAAAATTGGCCCCGTCATGCAAAGATTTAATAATTTCTTTTAAAATCTGCTTTTTTTGATTCATACCTCACTCTCCTGTTACTTGGTATCCGTTTTGGTTTAGGGTTTTTATAATCTTTTCAAGAGATATATTTTTTAATTGCGAGCCCTTTTTTAAAGTCATAAATCTACCCGCCGTATTTAAAATGACGGGCTTTATAATATCGGTAAATCCCAAATCGTATAGTATTTGCTTAAGACTCTCGTCGTCCTTGCATAAGGTATAAACGGTGTCGTTTAAATTAATTGTTTTTTCCATATTGCTTTTTCCTTCATTATTTGTAACTAGACTCTATCTTATGCGCGCTTATATTTCAAGTACTTTTGTTACAAAAAGCTTTATCTTAAATTTTAGAATTAATTATCTAAAAAACCAAAAATTTCAAAAAAACATTTCGCAAAAATGTTGACAAGGCTAATATGATTTGGTATTATAACTAGGCTATCAAGAACGGTAGCGATTTTGGACATTGACAAGGGAATAAGAGACAAGCAAGAAAAAAACGATAGTGCGAGGTCTTTTCCTAAGAGGGAAAGACG
>DATCJN010000063.1:0-11231 GCA_036562755.1 Clostridia bacterium
GGACAAACTAAAAATAGTCTTTAAGATAGATTTATACAAGCCTCAAAAGAAAAATCAAACGCGCTCTCAACAGATCCGCACTTATAGAAAGCATTTTAAAAGGCGGCTCGTCAATTTTATAATATTTGAGTTTTTTCTTATCGCATTTTTTGTCTGCAGCCTCACGATAACTAGAGCGATTGGACCACACACATTGTTTATATCTAATTCATTAAACGGCGAATTGGTGTTTTTGATATATACCATTGTTTCTTTGATCGCCTTGGCGATAGACATTATGTATGTCAATTATCTAATACAGTTAAGCTCCAAGATTTTTAGAAAAAAAACTCGCTCAAATCCGATCAATTTCGATAATTACGATTACGATTAAAAAAAAGAGCATTTTTCAATGCTCTTTTTTTTAATTTAATAAACTTTCTTTTATATAAGCATTCTTCTATATAAGCATTCTTCCGCGATCCGGGGTGTTGATTACCATCAAGATATTTTCTTCTTGACCGCTTTCGGCGTTGATATAAACGATGTATAGATTGTCGTTATATGTGGCGTAAAACTCATATGCCAAAACTTCTTCGCCCCATTCTTTAGGGATAAGCGCAAGCCTGACATTTTGAATTTTTAGTCTGGAGCTTACTTTTTCTTGCGCTTCCTCTTTTGATATGGCAGGTTCGGTTATCTCCCGTTCGACATGGTTTTGCAGATACGCATTGGCTTCCCAACCCAAGATATTGCCGTCAACTAAGGATACTTTGACTTTTATTAAATCGGGATAATAAACAACATCGTTGACAACGGGCGCCAAATTTACAAAAGCCGTATTGTCTTGAACGCTTATCCAAACGCCTTCCATATCTTGATCTATTAATTTTTTTGCCCACTCTCTAGCGGCGGCCTTGGCTTGTTCTTCGTCCAGATTTACTTTGCCTTGAACGCTGCCGCAGCTTATAGATATAGGCATGCCGCCTTGGACGCTTAACTGAATATATCTGGTTAGGCCGTCTTTTGTGGTGGCAACATATTCGTAAGCTTTTACATCGCCCGAGGCTTTGCCCTGGTAATTGACGTTGGTAGTATCTTTTAATTTTTTCATTATATAGTCTATGCCCTGTTTGTAAGAAATTTCTTTTAAACCTTGCAAAGCCTTATATTCTTTTTTGGCCAAGGCGTCCGAAAAAGGTCCGTCGTAAATCATCTCGGGATAATCTATGGTTTCTTGGTTGATTTCGGATAATCCCGTTCCCAAAAGGTTTTTGGGGTCTTTTTTGTTCTTTCTTAGCTTGGCTTGATTGATATGGTCGACAATGCGGTAATTGGACGCTATTTTATGGCCCAGCTGTTGGATGTGCTGATTTAAAACGGTGCATCGATCCGCCAAAGAATCCAGCATTTTTATGTCATCTTCGGAATATGTTCCGCCTTTTTGAAGCTTGCGGTTGAGCGAATAGATATAATCGCCCGTCTGGTTTACGAATTTGGAAGTGTTGGATATCGCATAGTGGTCAATGGGAAGCTGAGCCAAGTTATCTTCAATAAGCGAGGTTGTCTTCCAAATATCATTGGCCAACAGCATTCGCTGAGACTCCGAATTCGTTATTTTTAGTTTATTGAGCTTAGTTTCAAGCTCGTTCATGCTGTTGCTTATGTTGAAAAAGGATTTTTCGTATGTATTCTCAAGCGCTTTTTCGTGGGTGTCGTTGCGAACCCAAAGATTAATAATCGCGGCCACAAGCCCTAGGATTACCAATCCGAAAACCAATATCAAAGATATAGCCCCGTCTATTCTTTTTTCAAGCGCCTTTTCATATGTTCTTTCGTCCATTTTTTTCTCCTTTATTAGCCTTTGCAGAAACTATGCTTGCCTATTTTTAGGACAACCGGCAAGCTCCAAATCCACTTTGAAGTCGCCGTGGCGGGATTGTAATAATACAAACAGCCGTAGGTGGGATCCCAGCCGTTTAGCGCGTCGTTAGCGGCGTTAATAGCTGTCTGATTGGGGTTTAAATTAATCTGTCCGTCGTCTACCGCCGTAAACGCTCCGGGCTGATAGATTACTCCGCTTATGGTATTGGGGAATCTGGGGTCTTTTACGCGATTCAACACTACCGCGCCGATTGCCACCTGTCCCACATAGGGCTCGCCGCGCGCTTCGGCGTAAATGCATTTTGCCAAAAGATATAGTTCGTTGCTGCTGGTCGTCGTTGCCGCTTGCACAGCTCCGCCTAAATTTAATCCCATAGCGGCCTCGGTCTTGCTTCCAACTATACCGTCTGCCACAAGCCCGTTTTTCTTTTGGAAATTAATCACCGCTTGCCTGGTTTTAGGCCCAAATACGCCATCCACCGCGCCGGTGTAATATCCCCATTTCTTTAACACGTTTTGCACGGCTTTGATGTTGGCCGGTGTATCGCCTTTGACGATATTTTTTCCGCTTGCTGATACCTTAGAAGAGCTTAAATTTAAACCCATAGCGGCTTCGGTCTTGCTTCCAACTATGCCGTCTGCCACAAGCCCGTTTTTCTTTTGGAAATTAATCACCGCTTGCCTGGTTTTAGGCCCAAATACGCCGTCCACCGCGCCGGTATAATAACCCCATTTCTTTAGCACGGTTTGAACGGCTGCTACATTTGCGTATGTATCTCCTTTGACGATATTGGCTGCATTGGCTTGGCCGTTATAAGATAACGACAAAAACATTAACATCAATGCCAGCGTCAAAATCGCGATTTTCTTTTGTCTTGTCATTTTCTCACCTCATCTTTTGCATTGTTTTATAAGCTCGTATATTTTTGACTTGTATTTTATATATCCGCCGTCTTGATCTTGAGCGTCCAAAAAACAAAGCGGCGGATAAATGACGCACCACCAATTATCTCCTGCGCCTTGCCCCAGTTCTATTATGAGCGCCGTATATACTCCTTCTTCCAGCGCGTATCCGTCGTAATATCTTGTAGGAAAGTATTCTTCTTTTAAAGTTACCCTCGCGCCGTAATCATAGCCGTTTTTATATACGACCGATTGGCATATGTCTTTTAATTCGTCCTGGACGGATACAATCATCCTATATACATCGTCAAAATTACCGCATTCAGCTAATCTGGGCGTCAAAAACTTGACTACTTCGTCTTTGACCTTATACTTTAGCGCTTGGTCTTCGGGCAAATCGCTGTTGGCGCGTATATGTAACCTGATGTAATCTATATTGTTATTTTTTCCGTTAATAGTAAAATTTACTAAAAATATTAATATTATTCCAAATCCAGCCAAAACGATATAAATAAATTTGGATTTCATCCAAAACCTCCGCGTTAAATGGTTTTGACTAGATTATTAACAGATATTTAATATGAAAATCGTTTGGAAATAAAAAAATCCTAAAAAAATGTCAAAATTAAAAGATATCCGTTTTGTATAAATACTTTGCTTTGTTTTTTAAGGATTTATATATAAAATTTTGAGTTTTATTGTCTTCAAAGAGCGCGAAAAACGCTCCGCCAGAGCCCGTCATAGCCGTTATTTGAGCGCCCGCGCTTTTTAGTCTTTCCTTGGTGGACACAATCTTGGGTTCGACAAAACAAGACGCTCTTTCCAAGTCGTTAACTAAATTATCTTTTAACAGCTCAAAATCGGCGTTTTCCAGGGCTTTTGCAATTAAGTCGTTATGGATTGTATCAGAGCCTTTTAAATTTAATTTATCAAACGCCTCAAAGCTAAGTTTTGTGGACATAGGAAAATCCATTGCGATTACGGCTTTTAGTTTTAGGTTGTTTTTTAAAGGCTGAATTTTATGCCCCATGCCTGTAACCCTGCAAGCGCTGACATTTAGCATATACGGCACATCGCTGCCTATGGAACGGGCGATTTGCAAGACTAAAGGGCTGTTAATATCTATTCCAAACATCTTGCACAAAATCCTAATCGCGCAAGCCGCGTCAGCCGACGAACCTCCAAGCCCGGCCATAACGGGTATTCGCTTTTTTATCTTTATGCTTAGCGGCGGGATATCAAACCCGTTTTGTCTAAACAGCTTAATTGTCTTTTTGACGGTATTGCTTTCCGGGTCTATATCGGCAATGTTTCCTAAAAATTTTATAACGTCTTTTTTGGATTTTTTTATGATTACGGTGTCTTTTAGATTCTTGCAAGAAACCATTACGGAATCCAAAAGATGATATCCGCCTTCAACGCCCGTGATTATTAAGCTTAAGTTTATTTTCGCGTAAGCGCTTAATTTCATAGTTGTATTATATCACAAACGCATTTTGATATTTGACAAATAAACGTATGTAAGGACTTCACAAACATATTTTAGATAAAAAAACATTATGCTTTTATATTTTAAATTTCTATTTTAGGTCAATAATTGGTGGTATGAAAAGGTTTTTATTATTTTTGGCTTTTGTATTAATCTTCATCGCGCTGGGGATAGTCGATCAAGATTTACTGCGCCTAAAATCGCGCTATCCTGACATGAAAGTAACCTTTTATACTACCGATCCCCAAGAATCAATTTACAACGGAACATATTACGAGGTAAGCTGCCAGGCTAAAGACGCTAAAAAAGTCAAAAGCGCTTTAAGCGACATCAAGGGAATGAGCGTAACTTTTAGGGGCTCAAAAAAAGATATTGATTATATTTTGGAATATTACAAGGTAAAAGTCGCGTTTGAAACCTACCAAGACCAGATTTTATATATCTACGGCTACTCCGACCTTATCCATACGCCCCCGGTAAAAGTAGGCGATGACTATATAAATATACAATTGGCCTTGCGGCAAAGAACGGTCGTCGCCGGCGTCCCTTTGATCTTGGGAAGCGTCTAGAGGCGGGCGTGTCATATTTTTGAAAAATTTTGTATATTATCGTTTTTTTGTGTCAATAATCCCTTCACAATGGGAGGTTTGAAAAATGGAAAAGAAAGAACGCAAAGGCGGAGTCGCTGTTAAAAGTTTTTTCAAAAAGAACCTTTACTATATTTTATTGATAGTAAGCCTTCTTGCCATAGGCACTGTCATAACTGTGGCTTTGGTGTTAAGCGGCAAAGAAAAGCCTGGCTTGCCCGCGGGCGGCGGCGAAACCAAGATGATCGTTCCCGTCCAAGGCGAATATACCGTAGCCAGAGATTATCATGTCAACAAGCTTATATGGTTTGCTACCATTAAAACAAACAAGACGCACCTAGGCGTTGACTTTGCGGCGCAAGAAGGAACCCCGGTTGTCGCGGTATTGGACGGCGTGGTCGAAGAAGTGGATACCAACAATATCCTAAAGGGCAATGTCGTTAAGATTAAGCACTCGGATTCTTTGACTACCGTTTATATGTCCTTAAAAAATGTTACCGTTAAGAAAGGCGACACAATAAAAGCGGGCGACAAGATAGGCGAAGTATCCGCGTCTATGGGTATAGAAAAGGATATGGGACCTCACTTGCACTTTGAAGTCATCGCTAACGGCAAAACGGCCAACCCCAACGATTATCTCACTTTGACAAGCGACAAATAAACCGCCTTAAAAAAATTAAGGGCTAGATTCAAAAGACAAAGCCTCTTAAAATTTAAAAACCGCTTAAAAAAAGCGGTTTTTTTATTTTTGCATTAAAACTATATTTCGGTTGGCTTGGCGCAAGACAGTATCAAATGTCAGCGGAGGCATTACGCTTAAGAGCTTTTTAGCCAGCAATTTTTCTATCAATTCTTGAACAAATTGCGCAAAGTCCAAATTGGCCTGTAAAAACCTAGACTTATCAAAAGCGCATTGGGCAAATTCTAACGCAAAATTATGAGCTTTTTCCGCGTCTAAAGACTCCTTTGGATCCAAAGCGCCCCTTATATGTTCGGCGCATATACGCATTATCTTAACCGCGTCCGAGTCGCAATAGTCAAACTCCTTGTCTTGTTTTAGCGCTTGCAGGGCTTGCTGGTATTGTTTTAACTGTAAAATGTAACATTCATAAACCGAAGGGTAAATACTTGAATAAACTTTGCCCTTTGATAACTCGTTGAGAATGTTCTGAATTAATTCCGCTAGACCCTGGGCGGTTTTTTCGCCATCAGAGTTTAGCTTTAAAGCGCGCTCATAAACCATAGGCAGCCTTCCCGCCGCGATAGGTTCGCGTTTTTGCAGTCGCTCCGTTTCAAGATTGGTTATTCTATAGTTAATGGAAGCGCCGCAGGTATTTTGGGTGATTTGTTCCAACGAATAAGTATATGGGGTAACAAAGCAGTTGTTGTCGATAAATATTTTGTCTATTAAGCCGAGTCCGGCTTCCAGCGAGGCGTTTAGCAGCATCTCAAAATGGACTTTAAATCTGTCCAGCGCCTGAATCCGCGCTTGTCCATTCTGCGCGATCGCCAAAGTTACGCAATGCTCTTTAAAAATCCTAGCATAGAAAATGTTAAGCTCAAGCGAATTTTTTATGAATTGCTCTCTTGTCATATCCGCCCCCGTTTTTTTAAATTTGTTATATTATATTCCTAAAAAACAGGGGGTATGAGCTTACCTTAGAATATCCTCTAGGCCTTTGAAAATCTTGGATAAATCAAACAAATCGTCGCTGGCTTGATCTTGTTTTTCCTCTTCGGGCGGAGGCGTCAAAACGCCTTCTACGATTATTCCTTTTTGAGGCGCGTAGTTATCGCTTCTGATTTTTACTTCTTTGATTAAGGTGTCGCCGCTGTAATATCTTAGATAACCCTCGCTTATCATTCCGTCTTTGGGCGGCTGCAAGATATGCGTTTGGCCTTTGTATTTGACATATTCGGAATATTTACCCTCGTAGTCAAGTATTCTTTCGCTTCCCTGCGAGGGTATGCGAGATAAAATCTTATAGCGCCGTGTAATCCTGTAAGGCATTTTTTGCCCGTAAATTTCCACATAGACTCTGTTTTGGGTGCAATAGCTGTGAATATAGATATTTCTGCCCGTGTTGTTTCTGAATTTTAAATCGCTCCAACTGCCGTTTACCATAGCGTCAAACGACGGCTCTATGTAATTAACCCTAAGGCTGTGGTTGTTAGCCGAAATTATTTCCATATCCGCCAAAAGCGCGGCGTTATAAATGGTGGTGGATGCTTGGCATACTCCGCCGCCTATGCCTTGCTCGTACCGTCCGCCCAAAATAATCTTGGCTTCCACAAAGCCATTAGACGCGGTTCTTGGGCCTACCACTTTATTAAACGAGACTATCTCGCCGTGTTTTACCACTAGCCCGTCAAATCTTTTCATAGCAAGCTGTATGTTGTGCTTTCTGCCCGGCGAAGAGAAGGAATAGTCGGTGGAAAACCGCGCTCTTAAATAAGTCTCTTCCTTTAAATAATCGGCCGTAATGCTGGGCGGCACGGGCAAAGTCTTGACGGTTACTCTGATAGAGGTATCTTTTATAATTTTGTTATATATGTCGTCGAACAGCTGTTGTATGTCGGCGGTATAACCGTTTTTTTCTTTTATTATGGCGAACTTTACATCGTTATTCGGCCTAAAGATGATTTTAGCGTCCTGCGGAGGCGTGTAAACATTTAATATCAACCACCTCTCTATGTCGTCGTTCAGCCCAGCGAACATAAACTTAAACGCGTCGTAACTTGACCAGCCCTGAGATTTTATCAGTTTTAGCATTTCTACCTTTTTGCTAAACTCAGACGACCTATGAAACTTTTGCTCTTGGTATTTGTGCGTAAAGACTTTGGACTGGACTTTATATTTTTGAGGATAGAAGGTCGCGCTTTTTTGATCGTAAACAATAGTTATCTTGGGGGAGTTGTTGGAAATATCTGCCAAAGCCTTGAAAAAATGACAAGTGCTTGCGTTTACCGCAAGCACTAGCAAAAATATGGCGATTATTTGTTTTAACCTGTTTTTCATCGCAGCCTCAAGACTTCTATCGTTTTAGGTTCGGTTTCAAAATTAGTTAATGGGTTGTCGTATATATTATGCGTATCGCTGCCGTTTGTATTAATAAGATTATATTTTTTTGCAAGTACCAAGCAAAAATTTATAGTGTTTTTACTATGCGTAGAATAATAACTTTCTATGCCCCCAAGTCCCGCGTCGGCTAACTTTTTTACGAGTTTTTCCAGCTCGCCGTTATCCATTTCCAGCCTGCCCGGATGCGCCAAAACGGACACTCCGCCGCTTCGGTTGATAATATCTATAGCTTCGCGCGGGTCGTAATAAAAGAAATCCACAAACGCGGGGCACCCCGGTTCTAAATATAAGTCAAAGGCTTCGTCTTTAGACTTCGTATAGCCTTTTGCCGTCATGAGCCTGGCTATATGGTATCTAGAAACCGAATTGGTTTTGTATTTTTGAATTATCTCCTCGTAAGAGAGATTAAAGCCTAGATTATTTAGCTTATCTATTATCATAAGCATGCGTTTTTTACGTGCTTGAGCGAGCTTAGCTAACTCTCGGGTAAGGGGATTGGATTTATCGGGCTCGACATTATAGCCTAAAATATGAATTTCTGTTTCTTTATATGTGCTAAATTCAATTCCGCTTATGGCTTTTAAATTATGTCTGGAGCATTCGTTTATAAAATCTTTGACGCCGCTCATGGTGTCATGGTCGGTCAAAGCCACCGCGTTCAGCCCCAAAGCCTTAGCCCTTTGGATATGCTCAAGATATGTCGCGTCCCCGTCCGAATTAAAGGTGTGCAAATGTAAATCGCTTAACAATTTTTTTCTCTCTTTATAAGGAGTTTATGATGCTCTTGCTATATTTTATTAATTGTTCTTTTTGGTTTTTTGTCTTTTCTTCCAAACAAGCGTCTAAGAGTCTTTCCAAAAGCGCGCCAATTTTTTTGGGCGCAAGTTCGGGAAAGGCTTTTTTAATGTCGTTGCCGTCTATATCCAGTTCTTTTATGGATTTTGGAAGATTAAGCCTTTCTATTTCTTTTTTGGTTTCCAAAAATCTAATGCTTCTGTCCGCTTTATTGGTGCCGTGCGCCAAGGTGTCCGCGCGCACCAATTGGATAAAGTCGTCTATTATGTCATAGTTTTTTACCACGAATTTGCGCATCTTAAAAAGCTTGGTGTTTTGCAGCAAGTCGAACATATGCGCTTCTATCATTCTGACTGCCTTTTCTACCGTATGGTTAGGATATTTTAAACCGTTTTGGCCTAATCTGTTTTTGACTATTTGAACCCCGATTTCGCTGTGGCGGTGCATGTTGCCGTATTGTTTTAAAGAAATAGGCTTGCCTACGTCGTGAAGCAGGGCTATTAAGCGGATATTGGGCGGGGAAAGGCGGACTGTTTCTAACAGGTGGTCATAGACAGCGTATTTATGGTGCTCGGTATGCTGGTCAAAGTTAACGCTTTCTTGAAGTTCGGGGATTATATATTTCCATAGTCCCATGTCCGCGATTAACTTTAGACCTTTTATTTGCGCGTCCGTTTTTCCGTACTTAGTATCCGCTGCCAAAATTTTATCAAACTCTTGGCGTATTCTTTCTTTGGAAATATATTTAAGATTGTCTTTGTTTTTTAGCGCGCTTTGATAGGTAGCTTCGTCAATTTGATAGTCTAGCTCCGAGGCAAACCTTATCATTCTTAAAATTCTTAATCCGTCGTGTTGGAAGATTTCGGGCGAGACAGCGCGCAAAATTTTATTTTCTATATCCTGTATTCCGTTGTGGAAATCAAGAATTTTGTCTTGCTTTATATCGTAGTATAAGGCATTGCAGGTAAAGTCTCGTCGCAAGCTGTCAAGCTTGGGGTCGTCTATAAAACTGGAAGCGTAGGGCGTATGCTCGCCTGCGTGGTATAGCTCCGTTCTAAAGGGGGTGTATTCTATCTTTACGCTGTCAATAATAATAACCGAAGTATCCAAAGCGGGATTGACGATTTCGAATTTTGCGCCCTTCGGTAAATATTTTGAAATCTCGTCCGAACTTATTGCCCCGGCGGCGTCTATTTCGGTCTCGTCAATCGGCAGTTTTTGGATAAAATTTCTTACATATCCGCCTGTTATATATATAGGAAAATTAAGACTTAACGCCCATTGCAAAAAAGCCGCAGGTATTGTCATGGTATTAGTATAACATTTTTGTGATATTTATGTGTAAGATATTTACATAAGTATTTTTGGATGTTAGAATTTGATTAATAAGTGGAAAATAAAGGAAGCTTATTATGTATGATATTATTGTAAACTCGGCCTCAAAAAAAGGCCTAAAAGCAGCAAAAAAGATATCTAGAGAATTATCCAGGCGCAAAATAGAATACGAATTTCATTATACTTCCTATCCTAAGCACGCTAAAGTTTTGGCCGGCGAGCTTGCCGCCGCGGGAAAAAAGAATATTATAGGAATAGGCGGCGACGGAACCTTTCACGAAATAGTAAACGGCATTCAAAACTTAAGCGAAGTCAATCTGGGCTTTATTCCGCTAGGCAGCGGCAATGACTTTGCCAAGACGGCCAAACTGCCCAAAAACAATCTAAAAAAAGCTCTTAAAATAATATTGGACGGCAACATCAAAAAAATCGATTATATTCAATTTGCCAACGGCACAAGGTCGCTAAACGCGGCGGGAACGGGCATGGATGTCGATGTTCTCAATAAGGCTTACGCTTTTAGAAGACTTAAAGGCTTTCCCAACTATCTTTGGTCGTTGCTTAGAGTTTTGAAAAATTTTGAGCCGTATTACCTGACAGTTGAGACGGACGGGCAAAAAAAGACTTATGAGTGTATGATAGTATGCGTTGCCAACGGTATCTTTATCGGCGGCGGCATGAAGGTTTCGCCTTTTTCGGATTTAAGCGACGGAAAACTCAATCTGGTCGTAGTTCACAATGTTCCAAGAAAGTTATACAGAAAATACTTGCCCAAGTTCTTAACGGGAAAACACATTGGACTCTTTGCCGAGCAGTTTTTGGTGGATAAAGTTAAGGTAACTTCGGACAAGACAATGAGAGCCCAATTAGACGGGGAAATTTATAACGATTTTAACTTTGATTGCCATGTTGTAAAAAGCGGCATTAATATGTTCAGCGCCTGATTAAATATTTTTATTGTAAATGCATATTATATTACCGTAAAATTTAGGGCTCAAATAAAAATAATGTCATATTTTCTCAAAAAAATTTACTTAAAAATGTTGACAAGGCTAATATGATTTGGTATTATAACTAGGCTATCAAGAACGGTAGCGATTTTGGACATTGACAAGGGAATAAGAGACAAGCAAGAAAAAAACGATAGTGCGAGGTCTTTTCCTAAGAGGGAAAGACG
>DATCJN010000064.1:0-1574 GCA_036562755.1 Clostridia bacterium
AGTCTTGTTCGTATCCGTTAAATGACATTAATATAAATCCTTGATAAGACCGATTTCAAAATGTAATTATAACCCTAAAACAAAGACGCTAGCAACAAAAATGTCTAATAATCTTGATTATAATACAAAAGCCTAAAATAAAAAATATTTATGATAAAAAACATTATTGGTTTTTATAAAAGATATTAAACTTTTTAGAAACCTGGTCGTATTCGGCCAATAAAATTTGATTAAGTTTTTGCTTGTTTAAGTCGAGTTTTTTATACATCCAGTCTTTATCTTTGCCAAGCTTTTTTAACGCTGTCTTGGAAATCTTGCCGTCCACTATGACGCTGTAATACAGGCTCGCTTTGTCTTTTTTTATTTTCAAATCCTGGGCGACCACAGGGCTCTTTTCTTCTTTAGGCAAAATGGAAAATTTGCCGTTAGACTCAAAAATCCCAAACGCTATATCGTCCAGGCTAAAATAACCCTTTTCGCGCGCGAAGGCTGTTATCTCGTTAATAGTAAGCTTGCTTTTTTTGAGAGCCTTATAATTAATCTTGCCGTTTTCGATAATGATAAGGGGCGAGCCTACCAATAATTTTTCAATCCACAAACCCTTTCGGGAGAGCAGCCCGATCAAAAAGTCAAACAAGAAAAAAACTGTCATGCTTATTATATATAAATAAAGCGGTTCTTTGGCTGCATTGGTGGACATCTCGGCGGCTATCGAGCCTATGGATATGCCGGTAACATAAGAAATAAAGTCAAGCTGGGCGATTTGCTTTTTGCCAAGTAGTTTTGAGATTACCAATAAATATAAAAACGCGATTGAGGCGGACATTATAACTTTCAAACTACCAGTAATGACTTCGCTCATAATATTTAATGTCTTCATTAATGCGTTTTTTATGCTGTGATTAAGACACGCAGTTGCCCGGCAAATGTATTTAATTCGTCCCGGCAAACGTTAATGCAAAACCCCGCTATAAAAAACAAAAAGCCCTAAGAAATTAGGGCTTTTAAATCTTTGGTTTTTAATTATCTTTTGTTATTCGTCAACGCTGAAAATAAACGCAGAAGCGGGTTGAGCGCTTTTGTTCTTCTCGGCTTCTTCAGCCTCCGCTTTAGTGCGATGCACCGTTCCAAAAGGATGTTCGGGCGGCGCGTAAATAGAGAAAAGTTTTAAGGGCGTATTGCCGACATTCACTATGTTATGCCAAGTGTTAGCGGGAACAATTATGGCATAATTGGGAAACGCTTCAGCCGTAAAGTTAAGGTTATCTTTGTTCTTGCCCATCATAACCTTGGCTTTTCCGTTTAGCACCATTAAATATTGGTCGGTGTGGGGGTGGTTTTCTAACCCTACGTCCTCGCCGGGACGCAGGCTCATTAATGTTACTTGAAGATATTTGCCCGTCCAAAGAGCCGTTCTAAAATTAGTGTTTTGCATAGCGGCCCTTTCCATATTGGCTACCAGCGGATAAGGACCGTAATCTTTAATTTGGGAAGAAGTCGATTCTGTCGGCCTATTGCCCTCTCGGCCATAAAAATTGTTGGAAAAAGACATTATGTAACCCTCTCCTTTTTTT
>DATCJN010000068.1:0-3019 GCA_036562755.1 Clostridia bacterium
CCGCCGCCCAAACAATTGGTATCATCGTAAAAGACCACATATTGACCGGGAGTTACGGCTCGCTGTTTTTCAAAAAATTCTACTCTGTATCCCTTATCAATTTTTTGCACTCTTACTTTCTGCTCGTCTTGTCTGTATCTAAATTTTGCGTAACACTCTATAGATTCAATCTCTATTGGCGGAATCCAGTTAACATTGTAGGTTATAAGCGCTTTTGAATACAAGGGGCTTTCGTCATGACAAGATACGATAAGCATGTTTTTCTTCAAATCCTTATCTACCACAAACCATCTACCGCTGTAACCGTTTTTTCCGCCTATGCCTAATCCCCGTCTTTGCCCCAAAGTGTAATACATCAAGCCGTCATGCTTGCCTATTACATTGCCGTTAGTATCCACGATTTCTCCGGGACGGGCGGGCAAATAATTTTGCAAAAATTCTTTAAACTTTCTTTCGCCTATAAAACATATTCCTGTGGAATCCTTTTTTGAGGCGGTAGGCAAACCGATTTTTTGGGCTATATCTCTAACTTCAGCTTTGGTTAAGTCTGCCAAAGGAAATAAAGACTTGCTCAATTGATATTGAGATAATTGGTTTAAGAAATATGTCTGGTCTTTGTTTGAATCCTTTGCTTTTTTTAAATAAAACTTGCCGTCTTGTTGATAAACGCCGCAATAATGCCCTGTGGCAATCATGTCCGCGCCCGTTTTTAACGCATACTCCAAAAACGGACCAAATTTTATCTCACGGTTACACAAGACATCGGGATTTGGCGTTCTGCCTTTTTGGTATTCTTCAAGAAAGTATTTAAAGACTCTATCCAAATATTCTTGAGCAAAATTAACGGAATAATAAGGTATATTCAAAATACCGCAAACTTTTTTTACGTCTTCGTAATCTCTTTCGCTAGGGCAAACTCCGTTTTCGTCGGTTTCTTCCCAGTTATACATAAAAAAGCCGACAACTTCATGTCCCTGCTCTTTTAAAAGATAAGCCGCTACGGAAGAATCGACGCCGCCGCTTATACCAACCGCAATCTTCATTATAATTCCGTAAAAGAGAATTCGTCGTCTTGACTAAAATCGTGATGGAACTTTTTAAAGTAATTTTTACCGCGTAAAAATATTATTATACGCGATATGCTGTTCCATACTTCAACAAGATATAGCAAGCTGGATATTATAAATAAATACCAAAAACCGAATTGGAAGAATAAAAACGCCGCTAAAGCGTTGACAACCAAAACGACTATGGCATAGAATTTTTCCTTTCTAAAAATAGCGGGAATCGCCAAAACGCCGAAACACAACGTTAAAAACAATTCCAAAAACAACGCTTTTAAGATTGTCTTATTTTTGTTTTTATTTTTGATGCCTTTTTGGCTTAACTCTTCAAAACCTTCTGCCAAAGGCATCATGTATTCTATGTCTTGAGTTATTTCATCAATATTAGGCTGCTCAAAACATTCTTTTATCAAATCCTTAGCGTCGTCTAGGATTAACTTGTTTATCTTTTCATGCGTATCTTTAAGGCTATTTAGTTGTTGAGTTTTATTAGTGTTTCTCATTATTTTTATCACCAATACATATATAACGATACTTTAACATTATATTTTAAAGAAAAAAATAAGTCAATATTATGACTCAACCAAGATTTAACATAAAAAATGAGCGCGTTAATTGCTATTCGGCCCTCAAAAAACTACCTATTATTTATATAAACATAAACACATAACAGTTTGGTCTGTTTTCATTCTGTCCAAGCTTCTCCAGTCATCTAATAACTTTTGACACGAAAAGTTTTTGCCAAAGTTCCAAAAACCGCCGCGATCTCTTTTTTCTTTTAGGCTGTTTAACTCTTTTTCAAATTCATATTTAAAGCAAGAATATTTAGAAAGAATAAAATATACCTTATACAGTTCGGTAAAATCGTTATTCAATCCTCTATTTAAAAAAACGCTAGTATATCCTATCGATTTTCCATTATTATGCAGCCATTTTAGGTAATTTTGCTTTAACTCTTCGCCAATGTGGGCTTGCATATTGGCCAGTAGCTCAATTACATATATTGAATTAAGTCCAATATAACTTCCATCAATTTCGCAGCCAAGCAATTTTTTTGATATCTTATCTGTTCTGTCTTTGCTATATTCTCCGTCTCGAAAAGCTTCCTGTAAAATAGCAAGCCAACAATTAAAAACCTCAAGAAATTCTTCGCATCTTGAACCAATATCGAAAGTTTGGAAGCGACAAATAAAGGCTGCGCCGGTCGATACCATTGATTTTTATCATATCCGTCGGGCCAATCAATATCGCGCCTTAATATTCTTTCCATATAATCGCATAATCTGTCTATCAGTGATATCCCGCGCTCAAGGCCTAACAATTTAATAGAATCTATAGCTATTTCTGTAGTTAAAAATTTTTGCTTAATTTTAGAGTCGCGCGTATGGAATCGTCCAAATCCCCCGTCGCTGAGTTGATTTGATTTTAATAATTTAACCCATTTGCTGTTATAAAAGTCGTCAAACAACTGAGAATCAATTTCTTGATTTAATATTTTTTTAATTTATATCTAACAGCAGCGCAGGGAGAAAGCTCTTGAATTTGTTCAACCACATTAAAAACGCTCATATTGATTCCAAATATATTGAATATAAATTTACAGTCAATAATAAGATATTCTAGTTCTTTATATTGAAATTATCAAGTCTAGGATATATAGATTGGGATTTAAGCTTCCTACGAGGAGTGCGACTTTTCCATATATATCATTATTGCATCACATAGACATTTCAATCCACGCACCCTACACGGGGTGCGACATATAGTAATTTTGCTTACCCCATAGAGATTGGCATTTCAATCCACGCACCCTACACGGGGTGCGACTTGAGTTAATGGGCAATCTCGTAAAAGCCCTTGTGATTTTAATCCACGCACCCTACACGGGGTGCGACTAAAAAAGAAAATTTTGCAGAATGTTTTAAAAATATTTCAATCCACGCACCCTACACGGG
>DATCJN010000007.1:0-5171 GCA_036562755.1 Clostridia bacterium
ACGGCCGGGGTAACCGCCTTTTCTTTGTTGAAAGGGCCGCCCGGAACCGCGTGCATTAGTATAAAAGTAAGCAGAGCGATAATAAATAAAGTTAATATCGCCAATAAAAGTCTTTTTACTATGTAAATGATTACTTTTTTATTCATTTTATCTTAAAAAACCTTCTTATTGTCTTTATAGCCCTTATGCTCTTTAAACATCTAACGCTTTAGAAGACTATAGCGCAAATAATTAATATGTAATAATATAGCACTTATAAAAATTAAAATCAACAATATATTATTCTAATTTTATATAAAATATATTGTAATATCTACATTGCATATAAGCAATAATTATAATGTAAATTATGGAATAATTTGTAATTATAAATATCGCTCATTTTTACAAGTTTTATGCGTAATTGCATATAAATTTTAATATAAACAAGAATTTATATGCTCTGTCTGTCGACAATAAAAAAATCCATTATAATGTATAGGCTATACATTATAATGGATTACTAATGCTAAAGTAAATAAGAGACTATATGTAAATTATGTAAAATTGGTGTCTTATAAATTTCTTATTTATTACTATAACTTCTTAAGCGTTCTCGAACATATCTGCCGCTTTCGGATAATTCATTTTCATCCCAATATCCCTTTTCGGGATTTAAAGAAGTGCCCAATTTCAGCGCCGCCGAGGCCTCAGCTTTTGCAGCCAACGACCAATTGCACCAACTTATTTTATGCTCGTCTAAAAAATTCAACCAAATATTAGATTCTTCTTCATAAACTTTTTTATTGGCCTGTCCGCCGTCGCTTATAGTTGTTCCCCATTCAGTGCAAAAGACCGCAGCTTTATTTTGCAAAGCCTTCAAGATGTTTATCCTTAATTCTTCGCCGTGGCTGCCGGCATAAAAATGAACTGAATACATCAAATTATCACCCTCAACCGGATCCAGCGCGCAAATATCGGGACGCTGAGACCAACAAGGATTTCCTATAATTATAACATTTTTTGAATACTTTCTTATTAAGTTGACGGTTTTTTGGGCATACGGCTTTATATGACGCCAAAACTCTTCATCGTCCATTTCTCGACTGTTAGGCTCGTTCATTATTTCAAATAAAACATTCTTCTTCTTGCCGTATTTTTTCGCGATGTGGGTAAAAAATTCTTCAGCGCCGTCGTATGTTTTATCGGTAGGGTCGCCGGGACTAAGAACATGCCAATCAATAATGACATACATATCGTTTTTTGTAGCCAATTCAACGGCCTTATCAATATTTTCTAGAGTTAATTCCTTATTTTCGTTATATCCGCTTTCATTGGCCGCAACATATACAGCCAGTCTTATTACATTGCAATTCCAATCATTTCTTAGAGCGCTGAATGCATTAGGATTGAGTATGTTTTGATATGGATCGGGCAGAGCCACCCTATTGAAATTATATGTGCTCATTCCTCTTAAAGAAATAAACGCGCCTCTTTCGTTGGCCAGCCTCATCACGCCGTCTTTATCGGCAATAACTTTAAGTCTTCCGTTTTTGCTAAAGCCCGATTGAGGTATTTCAACCTTTGTAACGCATGCGTTAAAAAATAAAGCAATGAAAACAACAAGAATTAAGCTCAAAAGCCTAAAAATTCTTTTTTTCATTTTCCCCTAACCTCTCTATAATAATGAAGCAAAGAAATATGATTTTAAAATAAAAGTAATACTTAATATAAATATTATGAAATCTTTCGTATTGAACCGCGCTTTATCAATTCTGTGGGTATTTCTATATTATGGTTAGATTTGGTCTTTTTTTCTATGTCGTATAAAATAATTTCGGCGGCTGTTTTTCCGATTAATAAAGCGTCCTGGCGCACGGTGGTAAGCGGAGGCGAGAAATAAGGCGCAATTCTAATATCGTCGAAACCCGCTATAGACACATGCCAAGGAATTGATAAGCCTAAGTCAAAGGCCGCTTTTTGCGCGCCGAACATACAATAGTCGTCAGATAATATTATGCAAGAAGGCGGATCGGAAAGATTAATAAGCTCCTGGAATCGTTTATATGTCATTTCGATTGAATAATATTCGCCTTCTACCAAATATTCTTCTTTAAACGCGATGTTATTCTTCGCCAGCGCGTCTTTATAACCTTTTACGCGCTGTTCGGTTACGCAGGTATGCTGACCGTGTATAAAAGCGATTTTTCTATGCCCCATTTCGACGCAATAATCCACTAAATTCATTAGACCATTGTAGTTATCGGAATATACGCAAGCAAATTTGTCGCTCATATAATCTATAGCGACAGCAGGAATTTCGGATTCGAGAAGTTCCAGCACCCCGGTATCATTATAATAATCTACGCATGCAACAAACACGCCGTCTAATTTGCGGTGGCGCGCGTGTTCTGCGTATGTATATTTATCTTGCGAATTTCTGGCGATAAAAGTAAGGTCGTAGCCGTTAAATTCCATCATCCTTCTAAACGAACTAATTATGTTAGAAAAGAACGCATGGCCAAAACCGTTATTGGTATTATCGTCAAATAAAATTCCTATGTTATAAGAACGATTAGTCTTAAGCGTTCGAGCATAAAAATTAGGGCGGTAACCAAGATTTAACGCCACTTCCTTGATATATTGTTTTGTTTCAACGCTTATATCAGGGCTGTCATTAAGTGCCTTGCTTACCGCACCGACAGAAACACCGCATTTTTGAGCTATATCTTTTAAAGTAACCATCTTTAGCCTTTGTATAAATTAAGAATAATATATAACGCATATAAAGAATTGTAAACTGTTTTATTCTTTTAATCCGCCCAAAGCTACTCCTTTAATAATGAATCGAGATAATAACGCATAAATAATCAGCAACGGAGCAAGCGAAACAGCTAAGCCCGTATAAAGCGCGCCTATTTCGCGCCTATAAATATCGCCTTTTAATCTGTCCATAACAACCGGCAAGGTGTGGTTTTCGGGACTTAACAATATAATTTTAGGCATGAAGAAGTTGTTCCAAGAGGATATTAACGAGAAGATCGCCATTGTGGCTACCGCAGGAAGCAATAACGGCATAACAATCAAATTAAATATGAAAAACTCTCTGCAACCGTCTATTCTGGCTGATTCAATAAAGTCCATAGGAACATTAGCCACAATATACTGCCTCATAAAAAATACAGTCGTTGGCGCTACCGCCGAAGGCAATATAAAGGCTAAGATGTTATCATACAATTTTATGCCCTTTAACAGCGAGTAAAAACCTACTACGCTCAACTGCGAAGGCACCATGATTAATATTAACACCAAGATAAATATAGGATTTCTTAGTTTAAAGTCATATACCACTAGCGCGTAAGCGGTTAATGACGATATATAGACAGATAGTAATATTGAGCCGCCTGAAATTGTTACGCTGTTAAAAAACGCGCGAATTAAATCGACATCCTGGGACAAGAGCCATTCAAAGTTTTTTCCCAAATAAGAACCGAATGTCCAATATATATCGACTTGAAGCTCGTATGTCGATCTCGTTCCGCTTACTAAAACAAAATAAAACGGTATTATGCTTATGAAGAATAAAGCAATCAAAAATATATATATGAAAAACTTTGCAACGCCGCGAAGAATTTTTTGACGTCTTTCGCGCTTTGCTCTTAAAAGTTTAGATAGTTCTAAAGGAGATAAGGTTGCTTGTTGAATCATATCGTTACTCCTTAAGCCTTTTTAGGCTTGCTGTCTGTCTTTATATTCATTAAGAAGAACAATACAGAGCTAATCAGCATAGTAAATATCAACATAATAATTGAACCAGCAGCGGCTCTGCCGTATTGATTGTTTCCGGTAAAGCCCCATATGTATATCTTTATCGCCACTGTTTGCGTATGGCTTTGCGGGTTAAAGAAGAAAGGAACATCATACATTTGTAATCCGCCTGCCAAGCTGGTTACAAAGGCATATAATAATATAGTTTTTAATAGCGGCAATGTTATATAGAAAAATTGTTGAGGAGAATTTGCGCCGTCAATTCTTGCTGCTTCATATAAGGTAGGATTGATGCCAGCCATTCCGGCCAACAAGACAATCATCGTATTTCCATACCATATCCAAGTCAACACTATAGAAGTGGTCATTTGACAGAAGGTTTCATCAAGCAAAAATTCTTTTCTTTCCCAATTCTTGACTAATTTGGACATTATCACGTTAACCGCGCCATTTGCTTCTAGAGCTTGCCTTACCAACAAGCCTATCGTCGCGGCTGTAATAATATTAGGCAAATAATAAGCGAATTTAAACGCTCCCTGCCCTTTTATCTTGAGGCTTTGGTCATTAAATAGAGCTGCAAGTAAAAGCGCCAAACCAAATTGTAAAACAACGTTTACGCCCCATATCTTTAAAGTTCTCATTATAGCAAGCCAAAAAGTTTTATCCTTAAAGACGCTTATATAGGTATCAAACCATACAAAATTGCCTAAAGTGTTAGGGTCATAATTCGCAGTGTCCGTAAAACTCATTATAAAAGTATAAAGGGTAGGATACAAGGTAAATACAAAAAAGAATAACAGAAAAGGAATAACGAAAATATAACCGTATTTTCTGTAACTTATGCTTTTTAGCTTTTCTTTCCTAAAATAAAAATTAAAATCACCTATCTTAGACGAACTATACATCCTTGACCACCTTTTAAAATAATCCTAAAAGCAAAAATTTTTGTAAATATAGCGGGCGAAAACGCCCGCTATATTTACATTTTTAAAAATTAGCCATCAAGCAACTTCTTGTCCATTAACTATAACTGTCTTAATGTTGCTGAGGTTGGATTTAATGGTTGTCGCAAATTCTTTAAACGCTGCGTCTGCGTCCTTAAAACCACCTTCGCCGCTTGCATATCTTCTCATTATGTCTGAATATACGCGGTCAACCGCAGAGTCATACTTGGTAACGTTATCAGCTTTAATTTCCTTTGCCAAGTCATTAAACTTGATGAAGTGGTTTTGGTTGCCCAAGAAAGGATTCTTTAATCCGTCCATGCCAGCCAAAGCGCCGTTGAGAGCTTTGGAGTTCATAACGTCGCCGCTGAATGCGGAACGAGCTTGCATGAAAGGCAAGGAGGTCAAGAAATCAAGTATTTCAAACGCATCATCTTTCTTGTCGGAGTATGCGCCGATCATTAGATAAGAGCCGCCCCA
>DATCJN010000008.1:0-8483 GCA_036562755.1 Clostridia bacterium
TTGGCGTTAACAAGTTGCAACTTGAGGATTATGGCGATAAATATATCTACGACATTGTCGGCGTTTACCACCCTGAATACGTTAATTCTTATATCGCTATCGCTAACTTGCCCGTAATAGTAAACGATAATTTATATAATAAGCTAAAAGACGAAAATAAAGGTTATTATATGTCTTTAATTGCGCCTATGCCTTATAATGTCAGCGATATTGAAAAGCTGCTTAGATTTAATTTTAGCGTGATTAAAAACGGCGTGCATTATTCATTGTCTAACGAAGCGATGAGCGTCTGGGTCTATATTCAAAATTATTATTTGGAAATGTTATTTTACAGTTTATTGTATCACGGTTATTTAGTAGGCTCAATAGCGCTTGCGTTATATATAAGATTATTATACATAGGCTCAAAGTATAAACGCAAAGAAATTGAGATATTACGCAATATGGGCGCTAGCAAGGCCGATCTTTTAGCGATTATGATCGGCGAAAACTGTGTTTTAGCGTTAATTCTTTACGCGGTATCTTTGCTTATAACCTTTATCGGAACGATTGGTTTAAATCTATATATACAACTTAAATATCTGATAAGGCTATCTTTATTCGCGTTTGGCTTAAAAGAAGTGCTTGTATTGTTCGCGTTAACCGCCTTATTCTTTGTCATTACTAGCCTAAAATCAATAATCTTTATATCGCGCAAAAAACCGTTTATAAAATAAAAAATATAAAATAAGGGATATAAAATAAGCAGGCTTATTAGGCCTGCTTTTGTTTTTTAAGCGTTAGCTTTTTGTTTTGGCTTTCTTTTAAAGATTGAACCCGTTTCTTGTATTTCGCCCGCGCCCTTTAACGCAAGTTTGGTAACAATAGGGCCGATTAATTCGTAAATAACCGTCGCGCATAGAATGACCGTTTGGATTTGAACGCCGAATGCGGGCAGCTGGCTTAACGCCACGCCGGCAAGACCTATCGCTACGCCCGCTTGAGGAACAAGCGCAAAGCCCAGGTATTTAGCCACGACAGGCTCGGCTTTAGAGATTTTAGCGCCCGCCAAAGCGCCTAAGTATTTGCCAATTACTCTGACTATGATATAAATAACGCCTACAATTCCCACGCTCGGCAAAACGCCCAAGTCAAGCGTCGCGCCCGAGACTACAAAAAACATAGTGAATATAGGCGGCGTCATTCTATCGACAAGTTCGAAAACTTTCTCGTATTCTTTGGACAGGTTGACATATAAAGCGCTCATCGTCATGCAGGCAAGCAGGGCAGAAAATCCTGCCCAAACGGACACGCCCAAACAAAGAAATATCATGCATATTGCGCATATAAGCCTGTTGCCCCGTCCCGTAAACCATTTGGTCAAACCGGTCAAAATAAGCCCAGCTAGGCCGCCCAACAACACAGCTCCGAATATTTCTTTTAAAGGTTCCAGAAGCATTTTTATTTCAAAACCGCCCGCGCCCCAGCTTATAGCCTTAGCTGCCGCTATTGAAATTCCAAAGCCTATTATGGCCACCGCGTCGTCAATCGCGACTACGGACAGCAAAGTTTCCGTAACGGGGCCTTTGGCTTTGTATTGGCGTACCACCATCAAGGTAGCGGCAGGCGCCGTAGCGGCGGCGATAGCGCCAAGCGCCAAAGAAAAAGAAATATCAAACCCGCACAAAATCAATACCAAATCCACCAAAATCATCGCGCCGAATCCCTCAAGGCACGCAATGATAACCGACGAAGCCCCGATTTTTTTAAGGTAAGATAGCTTAAACTCCGCGCCTATGGAAAAAGCTATAAATCCCAGCGCTATTTCGGGTATTATTGATAATGTTTCCAAAGTCGAAGAGTTTAAAAGCTTTAAACAATAAGGGCCCATAAGCATGCCCACGAGCAGATAACCCGTAACATTGGGCAAGCGCAATAATTTCATTAGCTTGCTGCTTAACAGCCCCAGCAGCAAAATTAAAGCCAGGCTAAGATACAGATTTAAGTTCATTTTAATCCTTATAACCTTCTACTTCTTCAATGTCGATTACAAACATGATTCCCGTATTAGGCGCTTTTAGGTCGCCCGTTACTTCTTTTATAATATTTTTTGCGGTTTGAAGTTGGTTTTCTTTTAACACCAGCATCATAACTTTGCTTTCATAATTGGTAAATTCCGAAATGATATGTCTCAAGCCCCCGAACATAGGCACGTCTTCGCCCAAATGCGCCAGGGTATTGGCCATACCTTTTCCGTCCAAAACCGTGCCGCCCTTAAAACCGGCCTTCGCGAGCCTTAAAAAAATCTCGTCTTGAAGCTCGACTTTTTTAAGGATAAAAACTAATAATTTCATATAAATACCTCGATTTTTTTATCAATCCAATATGCAATACTATCCCTTTTCCCAATCATTGTCAAGACAATATGAGATGATATCAAAAGATATTACGCCTTTTATTTTCGCTATTTTTTGCTTTTTATTAATTAAAGTTTACTTTTTTAGCTGATTTTTAGCTTGTATTGTTGCAGAATACAACAAAAATTACATTGAAAAATCTTTCCAAATATATTAAAATAGAAATAGTGATGTTTATAGGAGGAAAATATGAGAGAGGCTGCAAACATACGCAACATTGCCTTAATTGGACACAGCGGCGAGGGCAAAACGAGCACAGCCGAAGCGATGCTATTTTGCGCAAAAGTCACCGACCGCATGGGTAAAATTATCGATGGAAACACCGTAATGGACTTTGACGCCGAAGAAATAGCGCGTCACATATCCATCAGCTTAGCGGTCGCCAATTTTGAATGGAACGGATATAAGATTAATTTGATAGATGTTCCTGGCTTTTTTGACTTCGAGGGGGAAATGATTCAAGCGCTCAATGTAGCCGACGGCGCGGTAATAGTAAGCAGCGCGGGCGGCGAAGTAACCGTAGGCACCGAAAAAGCGATAGAATACTGCCTAAAAAACAAAATCCCCGCAATGATTTTTATAAACCAAATGGACAAAGAAAACGCCGACTATGCGGCCACGGTAGAAGCGCTAAAATCCAAATACCTAAATAAAATAGCGCCTATCCAAATACCCATTATGGACGGCAACAAGATGACGGGATATATAAGCTTGATTTCGGAAAAAGCTTACGAATTTAAGGATTCCGGCAGAGTAGAAATAGACATTCCCGCTAATCTAAAATCCGAGTTTGACTCCTTAAGAGAAAGCTTAAAAGAAGTCGCCGCATCAAACGACGACGATTTGATGATGAAATACTTCGACGGCGACGAATTGACCAAAGAAGAAATATCTATGGGTTTGGCAAAGGGCGTAGAAGCGGCCGACGCTATACCCGTATTGGCGGGCAGCGCTTTCTATAACAAAGGCATAATAAACCTTCTCAACCAGATAACAAGACTGTTCCCCAGTCCCGCTAACAAAAAATACAAGGCGAAAAAGAACGGTCAAGATATAGAATTGACTACCAATTCCAACGAAGGCCTGGTCTGCCAAGTATTTAAGACCATATCCGACCCGTTTGTGGGCAAGCTTACATTATTTAGAATAATCTGCGGAACATTAAAGTCAGGCGCCAACCTGTATAACTCCACCGCGGACAAAGCCGAAAAAGGCGGCGCAATCTTGACAATGAAAGGCAAAAAGCAAGAACCCGTCGATTCTTTGGGCGCGGGCGATATCGGAGCGTTTGCTAAGCTTCAATTTACCCGCACGGGCGACACCATAACGGACGGCGCTAAAATAATAGTCGAACCTGTCAAACTTCCCGAACCCGTATTTACTATGGCGGTCAACTGCACCAAGCAAGGCGAGGAAGAAAAAGTCTTTAGCGGCCTTTCCAAATTAATAGAAGAAGATTCCACCGTTCAAGTAACCAGAAACCCCGAAACCTCCGAAACTCTAATCAGCGGCTTGGGCGAAACTCAAATAGACGTATTGGTAAAGAAACTCAAGAACAAGTTCGGCGTAGAAGCCAAACTCACCGATCCCAGAGTTCCTTACCGCGAAACCATAAAGAAGACGGCGGTCGCCGAAGGCAAACACAAAAAGCAATCGGGCGGTCACGGTCAATACGGCCACTGCATTATCAAGTTTGAGCCGTATTACGAAGGCGACTTCCTGTTTACCGAAACCATTGTGGGCGGCAGCGTTCCTAAGCAATATATACCCGCGGTAGAAAAAGGATTATTGGAGAGCATAACCAGAGGCGTTTTAGCCGGATACCCTGTAGTCAACCTAAAATGCACTCTCCAAGACGGAAGCTATCACGAAGTAGACTCGTCCGAAATGGCATTTAAGATCGCGGCGTCATTGGCGTATAAAAAAGGCCTATCCGAAGCAGCGCCCACTATCTTAGAGCCTATATACAGCTACAAGATAACCGTTCCCGAAAGCTATCTGGGCGACATAATGGGCGACATGAACAGAAGACGCGGCAGAATTTTGGGAATGACTTTGGAAGAAGGCAAGCAAATCATTAACGCCGAAGCGCCTTTGGCGGAAATGTTCAAATACGCCACCGATTTAAGAAGCATGACTCAAGGCAGAGGCAGCTTTGTATGCAAGTTTGAAAGATACGAAGAAGTTCCCGCAAACTTGATACCCGGAATAATAGCCGCTTCGCCTTATAAGAAGAGCGCAGAAGAAGATTAATTATGATAATTACGCTGTTATTATGCGCTTAATGCGCATAATAACAGCTAAAATAGCTTATATAAAGGACCGAAATGATATTAACTGTTTGCGCCAATGTTTGCATAGACGAATATGTTCGCACCGATAACACCCTTGTTCTGCCCGCAGGAAAGGGTGTTAATGTTGCTATAAGTCTAAAAAATATTGGCTTAGATTCTCAATGTTTAATGTTTATGCCCCAAGAGTCGCTGGAGATTTTCCAAGCCTATCTAAACCAACACGGCGTCAAAGGCCATTACGTATTAACCAAGGGCAAGGCCAGAATTAACAAAAAAGTAATAGACGCCTACGGCAACATTACGGAATATAGCGGCTCATACGAACCCGTAGATAAAAAACTTGAAGACGAGTTCATAAAAAGGTTCAAGGCTTTAGCCAAAGACGCCCAGTACATAGTCCTAAGCGGCTCTTTGCCCGCGGGCGCGTCCAACGATTTTTATAAAAAGCTGATAGATATAGCCGGCGGAGACAAATGCGTTTTGGATTCCAGCCGCGAGGCCTTAAAAGAGGGCATTCAGGCAAGACCTTTTATGATCAAGCCCAATATCTTTGAGTTTAACGCTCTTACGGGCAGACATTATCAAAACGAAAAAGCGATAGTCGCCGAATGCAAAAATCTAATCAGCCAATACGGCATAAAATACATATTGGTATCTATGGGCGGCGAGGGCGCGCTGATTACGGACGGCAAAAAGGCCTATAGCGCGCACATGAACCATGATAATATAATCAATACTACCGGCGCGGGCGATTCTATGGTAGCCGCGTCCATTAAGTGCGTTCAAGAAGGGCAAGGTTTGGAAGAAATCCTAAAATGCGCTGTCGCAGCCGCAAACCACAAGATTGGACACCTTGAGCCGTTTATTAAAGACACGCAATATTTACAAGACGCTAAAACGCTAAGCATAAAGGAAATCATATGATAAAAATTAAAGTTCCGGCCACCAGCGCTAACTTGGGTGCGGGATTCGACTGTATGGGGCTGGCATTGGACATTTACAACGAGATTTATGTAAAGGAAGCGGAAGATTTAATAATCGAGACAGACGACGACCTGCCCAAAGACAAGACCAACTTGGTCGTAAGCTCAATGATAAAAACTTACGAGCATTTGGGACACGAATTTAAGGGCGTTTACATAAAACAGATAAATAATATCCCTAAAACCAGCGGTTTAGGCAGCTCGGCTGCTTGCGTAGTCGGGGGCGTTACGGCAGCCAATATTATGCTGGGCGAACCTATGTCCCAAGACGACATAATCGACTTTTGCACTATGATAGACGGGCATCCCGACAATGTGGTTCCCGCGATTTTGGGCGGCGTAACGGCAAGCGTCATAAACGGTCAAAACAAGGTTCATACCTTTAGATGCGTTCCAAACGGCAATCTTAAAGTAGCAATCGCAATAGCCGATTTTCCTTTGCACACCAACGAAACCAGAGCGATTTTGCCCAAGACATATTCAAGAGAAGATTTGGTTTATTCGCTTTCGCGCGCGGTCGCCACTTTCGCGGCGCTGTCGGGCGGCGAGTTTAACAAACTAAAATATATCATAGACGACAAAATCCATACTCCATATAGAAAACCTCTTATTAAAAATTTTGAGGAAATCGCCCAAGCTTTTATGGACGGCGGAGCATATGGCGTTTTCTTAAGCGGCGCTGGTCCTGCCATAGCGGCTTTTGTGGATAATGATTTTAAGCCTTTTACGTCTCCAAAGGATTGGCGCGTAGAAATTCATAAAATCATCCCCCAAGGCGTAACGGTAGAAGAAGTTTAATCGTATAATAATGCAAGACAGCCCAAAGATCAGATAGTAATATTGGGCTATATCTATTTTTACGGCTGCTTATGTAGTCTAGTGCGTTTTCAGTCTCGATATTGAGTTTAGTTTATGCGATTTTTTCTTTCACGCTATAGGCGTATTATTTTTTTCTAATTCCTCGTTACAAAAGACCTTTTTTGAAGGCTTTTGATTGGGGATTATTCTGGGTTTTCTTTTGTTTTTCTTTGTGATTTTTCTTTGTAAATAAAGTGTTTTAAAGTATTTTTTAATTAGAAAACATTCAATAAATATACAAAAATTATAATATTTATATTTTTATCTGTATTGACTTTACTAATTTTGATGTTATAATTAACTTATGAATAGGGGAAATATGAATATGAGCGCAGATAACGAAGTAAGCGTTTTGGAAAAACGCAAGCCTAACAAATTCGCTCGATTTTTAACCGTTTTAGGGTTCTTGGCGTTTTTGGCAGGCCTGTTTTTCTGTATCGCCCCGTTGGCAGGGGCTTTTTATGTTGTGTTTTTAATTTTAATAGCGATATCTACGCTTGGCTTGCTGTTTTTTAACAAGGATTTTAGGGAATTATTCGACAAAGGCAAAGGATTTACCGAATACGCGGCAAAGCAGCTGTTTTCTAATATTCCTTACGCGGCAGCCATATCTTTGGGTCTTTGCGTCCTATCATTGTTGTTATTAATTCCGTCCAAAAAGGCGTCCAACAGAGTGTCCGGAATAGTTATCAATAGCATTTTAATATTTTTCAATGTAATTCTATTTATTGTCTATTTTTGGGCCAAAAAAAATATTAATTAGTTTAAGGGAGAGAAAATGCAAAATTATTTAATCAAACAAAGGATTTTTAATCTTTGGAGAAGCAGCTTTTATATCCAAAACGAAGCGGGCGAGAACTGTTTTTTGGTAAAATCCGATGTTAGGTTTCTGTTTAGATTGACTATTTACGACTTAAATAATAATCCGTTAATAAAAATAAAAAAGAGATACTTTAGGGTTTTCCCCAGATATGACGTTTATTCTCCCGAAGGGAAATTATTGTTTTTTGTAAAATCAAAATTTGCCCTGTTTTCCAAGAAAGCTAAGATACAATCCCAAGATTCCGCTTACAACGGATTAAGAATTAAAGGCAATATCTTGGCATGGGAATTTGACATTGAAAAGGACGATAAAGTCCTTGCCCGAATATCCAAAAAATTGCTAAGGCTCTCGGACACTTATACGGTTCAAGTTGCTGACGAAGAAAACGCCGTAAAATATCTGGCCATAGGCATTATTATGGATTGCATACACCACAGAGGAAAGAGCAAATTTTTAGGCGGTTAAAGCCTATTAACAACATAATATATGATGACGCTAAAAAAAGGACATATCTTAATCGATATGTCCTTTTTTTATGAAGTTTATTTATTTTTACTTCTTCATAGCGTCTACGGGTTTCTTTCTTGCTACGCGCATTACGGGGAAGAAGCTGGAGACAAACGCCACGCCTACGCTGATCGCCAGCATCAAGACAAGCTGTCTTAATCCAAACACTAATAATGTAATCAAAATGCCGTATTCGTTCCTTAACGCGAGATTTATCCAATATACTCCCAAAATGGTGGCGATTACGGATAAGACATAGTTAATTAAAGCTATGATCATGCTTTCGTTAAAGAATATTCCAAATACGTCGCTGCTTCTTGCGCCTATCGCCCTCAATATACCTATTTCTTTGCTCTTATAGCTTATGCTTATAGAGATAAAGTTCATAAGCAGCAAGGACGCGAACACAGCAAATCCTATGCCTATGTATAAGAACACTTTGGCTAGGGTTTCAATAAACGAATTTACTTGCGAGAGAATGGTCATAACACCGTTTCTCATAGCGTAGGACACGCCGCCGTCAAAAGAGTTATCATAACCGAACTTAACCAGCTTTGCTATTTCGCTTTCGCTGGAAGGCATGGGCGCGATTAAGAATGTATAATAACCGCCTGCGCTTTCG
>DATCJN010000015.1:0-3743 GCA_036562755.1 Clostridia bacterium
TAAAAGTATTGGTCAAAATCGAAAAGGATGAGTTTGACGACTTTGTTATTAAAGGCGAGGGAACGGATAATGGCGATGAATGACAGTGTAAAAATGCAAGTTATACGCAACCAAGAAGCCAAAGCGGACGCAGGCAAGCTAATGTTAGAGCTTATCCCGCCTGAAGCGCTTGAGGCATTAGGCAGAGTATTAACTTACGGCGCGCAGAAATACGGCATCAACAAATGGCAAACTATAGACGACGCTAAGGAGCGCTACAAAGGCGCGTTATTACGGCATTATTGCGCATATTTACGAGACCCGCGCGGGCGGGATGCAGAAAGTGGATTGCTTCACATCGAGCACTTATTCTGTAATGCGATGTTTTTAACTTACCTAGAACTGTTAGAGGTGGGGGATGATAATAAATAAACAAACAGAAAAGCAAATAAAAAACGCTTTCCGTAACTATGAGAAACTTAAAAAAGAAGCTGCGGAATACTTAGCAAACTTAGCGACTAGCGGCATAACTACTAATTGGGAGCACATCGGGCACGGTAGGGGCGGATATTACAATCCCACCGAAAAGAAAGTCCTCAAGGCGTGCGAGAATGAAAAGCTTAAATGGTGTTATGTTGTCGAGAAGACACTGCGACATTATCAAGAGCAGGGGCAAGACGGGCGGAGAAAGGCGGAGCTTATAAGACAACTATTTTTTGAAAAGCAATCGCCATTCTCAATTATGATTAATTTACATATCCAAGAGCGGACATATTACTATTGGCTAGATGAAATTATAACTTATGCGGCGTTTCAAGCCGTGCAAGAAGGGTTAATAACAGTATGAGAAAAGCCTCTCTTTGTGAGAGGCTTTAATCGTCTAAGAATTCCGTTATATCCACTTCGTATAGCTCGGCCAGTCTTTTGCGGTTTTCCAGTTTCGGCACGCGGTGTCCTTTCTCCCAACTATGCACAACCGTCCTATATTTGTATCCCAAAGCGCCCGCGACCTCCTGCAGGGTTAAGCCCTTTCTTAATCGGGCTTCGCGGAGTCTTTGTCCTAGTGGTGTCATTCGGCTACCTCCAAATCATCGGGGTAAAACAAATATAAGGGGTCATCATCCCAATAATTTCAATCCACGCACCCTACACGGGGTGCGACCCTAAAGACGATAAAATATTAATAAGATTAGCGATTTCAATCCACGCACCCTACACGGGGTGCGACCTATGTCGCCGTCTATGGTAGATAATTTTAACTTATTTCAATCCACGCACCCTACACGGGGTGCGACGCACCTGGACACCTGGTCGCACCGCGCCGTTGGGATTTCAATCCACGCACCCTACACGGGGTGCGACTGCAAATCAAAAGCAATTGCTAAAAATCGTTAACAAATATACAAAGTACGCATTTTTATAATAAAATCTTGTTCATTAATTTTTAATTATAAAAATAGTTTTGCATTTAATAATTATTTTCGCCTAAATAAATCCCTATAAATTGATGTTTGCTTAAGGTTCGCACTAGATAATTAAATCGTTATCCAACAGAATACTAGGTTTTACTCCAATATGCACCACCTTTTCTTTATATGAATTTCCAAGATTATAAAACCTAAGGCTATCCTCATCTTGTTTGATTATTTTCTTTAAATCATTCTGTAATTTCAAATATTGATCCCAATCCAAATTGCATTCAAATACAGAATTTTGGACTCTTTGTCCATATGCCACACATTTTTTAGCGACTCTATTTAGGCGATATCTTCCTTCTTTTGTTTCTGTTGAAACATCGTAAGTTACCAAAACCAACATTATTACTCCTAAGGCTTTATTTCCAAAGAAAACAAGGATATTCGTCTAAATCTTGACGTATGGTTCGTGCCAACAGCAACGCTTGAACATAGGGAACTAATCCCCATTCTATTTTTTCATTTAAAAATGGATGAATTATAGTTTCTTTTTTCCTATCTTGCCAAGCTGATAAAAACTTTTTTCTTGCATCGTCTTTTAATAATACTGCTCCTGATTCTTGTCTTTCAAAATCCTCCGGTAATACTTCCTTTCTATTTATTAAAGACAAAACGAATCTATCAGCAAAATGAGGTCTCAATTCTTCCATTAAATCCAATGCTAGCGACGGTCTTGCCGGCCTATCAACATGAAAAAAGCCCACGTAACTGTCAAGCCCGACAGATTCAAGCGCGTGTTTGCATTCTATAGCCAAAAGCGAATAGGCGAAAGACATCAAAGCATTAACAGGATCAGTAGGCGGTCGTCTAATTCTTTTATCAAAAACAAAGCAATCTTTATTTTGCAATATTAGGTCGTCTAAAATTTTAAAATACGACTGCGCTGCTTTACCTTCTATCGCCCTTAATTCGTCTTTTTCTTGAACATTAATTGTCTGTTTCATATCTTCAGTTAGTTCAACACTAACCGCTTTAAGTTTTTGTTCGTTAACTCTTAAAAAATGGTCTCTTATTGCTCGTTCTATTACCCATTTTTGATTATGAATTTTGCCAAAAATGAAATTTTTTGCGTATCTTATGCTTTTATGGTCTTGTTCTGAAATACGATATTGTTCCTTTCTGAGCAATACATTTCCTTTAGACGGGCCATAAAAAGAACCAATAAATTTACCGTATTCGTTTAAAAAGGTTATCGTAATATTTCGCTTTGCGCATTCGCCCATTAAATGCGAAGTAACGCCGGGATAATTAAAACAGATAATATTCTCAAGGTTTAATAGGGGCGCTCTAAATATTATTTCATTGTCCTTTTTAACGCAGACATTTTCATTTTCAAGAAAGATATAAACATCTGGCAAAGTTATATACAAGACATTAAGAAGCCTTTTCATTGTATATTTTTCTCCAAATACGATCTTATATCATTTTTATTATTATCAATTAACTTAGGCAAGCAAATGTCTTTTAAACTGCAACTGTGACAATTTTTACTAACTTTTACTTTTGGAGTATATTGTCTTTCAAAATATTGATGCATTTGCTTTACAATTTTATTAAGTTCGCTTCTTAATTCGCTTGTAAACTCCACTATTTCTCTTCTTCTTATCTCGCCATAAAACAGCGCCCCTTGCTTAATATCGCAGCCCAACATTTCCTCAAGACAAACAGCTTGAGCGCAAAGCTGAAGACGATCGCAATCTTCAATTTTAATTTTGCCGCGCTTGTATTCTATTGGATATGGTATCCATAGGCCTTCGAAATTGATTATCGGAACTCCGTTATTAGATTTGTGTAATTCCACAACATCGCATTCGCCAGAAAGACCTAATAGACGCGATCCAATTTTTAGTCCCCGAACAATAATTATATCTCCCCTTTTTTCATACGAGGGGCCCTCATGAGCTTTATAGTGAAAAATACTGCCGCTCATGGTAAGATAATTATCTTGCCATATCTCTTCAATATGAATTAAAGCCCATTGACGCGGACAAAAAACAAAATGTTGAATGCCCGATATTTGAAGATAATTATCTTCGTCGTATTCTTTTATCATCCTTCAATAATTTCGGGAGTTAATCCTTCTAACGGTTCAATAGTGATATTTCCTTCGTTATCTACCTTTAGGCTTCTATGAACTTTTGCGGACGAATATTGACCAGTCTTATTATTGTGTTTCCACCAAATAACTTTTTTAATTTCCATAGAACCGCTAGGACGAGCCGAAGACTCATCGCCCTCAAAGAGGGTAATCAACGCTTTTTTAATTTTTTCGGCGTCTTCATCGCTAAA
>DATCJN010000044.1:0-63860 GCA_036562755.1 Clostridia bacterium
CCGTTAGGCGGTTTTTTTATCATCTTTATTCCCTTTTACTTTTCCTCTACCACATTCACCTTAAGTTTCGCGGTGATTTCAGGGTAGGGTTTGATTTCGATGAAATATGTTCCCGTGTTTTTTATGGGTTGGGGTAGGACGATTTTTTTCTTGTCAATGTCAAGACCGAGTTTTTTGAGTTCGTCGGCGATGTTTGCGGATTGGATAGAGCCGAAAATCTTGCCGTTTTCGCCGCTTTTGACCTTGAGCGTAATTTCGGTAGCGTTAATTTGAGCGGCTACTTTGGACCAATGTTCTTTCTCCAAAGCCTTTTTGCGCTCTTCGGCCTCTTGTTTTTGCTTTAACTCTTGAATTTTAGCGGGCGTGGCTTCCACCGCCAGTTTATTTTTTAGCAAATAGTTGCGGGCGTATCCGTCGCTTACCTCAATTAAGTCCCCCGCCTTGCCTTGCGCGTTTACGTCTTTTAATAATATTACTTTCATCTTTACTCCTTTTTTTGAGATTATAGCATACCAATCCCGCTAAATCAACAAAACTTTGTTAAAGCCAAAAAAAGAATAAAAATTTAAATACGATAACATACTATGTATATAAAATATTATCTAAAGGCGGTTATAGTTTATGAAAGATCTAAAGTGCGCTTTGAAGGCTTGTATCTATAATAGGGGTTATTGCTGCTGCGCCGACGAAATCAAAGTTGGCACGGACACCAAATGCCATACATACACGATTGACCACGGCAAGCAGGATGATTTGTTGTTTGAAATGGGCATGGATCAGACCAAACCCGATTACAGCGTAAACACCAAAGTTAACTGCAACGCGCCTTGCGTATTCCAAAAAAACGACCGCTGCCACGCAATAGGCATTACAGTGCTTGCGGCCGATAAGGACGCCGAATGCGCTACATTCATAATTAAATAGCGCAAATTTATTTCAACTGTTTTAAAAATAAAAAATCCCTAAAATCTTAGGGATTTTTATGTATTTATAAAAATTATTTTTCCTTAATGTAATTATAACGAAACTATTTCGGCTATATGGTATAGCTCTTCGTTAAACTTGCGCTTTAGCGACAACGCTTCGACTATGTCCAAATCTATTATTTCGTTGTCTTTAATGCCTACCACGCGATTGCCTATGCCTTTGCTTAGCAGTTGAACAGCGCGTACGCCGCAACGGGTAGCCAAAATTCTATCCACCATGGAAGGCCCGCCGCCGCGTTGGATATGTCCTAATACGGTGGCTTTTACTTCAAACTTGGTGCGCGCGCTTATTTCTTTAGCCAAAACTTCCGCGCGTCCCGCGCCCTCGGCAAGCACTATGATACAGGACTTTTTGCCCTCGTCGTAGTTGTTTATGAGATTTTCGCAAACGGATTCAATGGTAAAAGGCTTTTCAGGCACCAAAATCATTTCGGCTCCGCCCGCAATGCCTGCGTAAAGCGCTATGTCGCCGCAATGTCTGCCCATAACTTCTATAATGCTTATCCTTTCGTGAGAAGTCATGGTATCTCTTATTTTGTTAATGGCGTCCAAAGCCGTATTGCATGCCGTGTCAAAGCCGATAGTAAAGTCCGTATAAGGCAAATCATTGTCTATTGTGCCGGGGATACCTATAGTAGGAATTCCGCGCTCGGACAATATTTTAGCGCCCATAAACGAACCGTCGCCGCCAATGACTATAATGCCCTCCAGACCTCTTTTTTTGATGTTGGCAATAGCGCGTTCCTGGCCTTGGACTTCTTTAAACTCGGGGCATCTGGCTGTTTTTAAAATCGTGCCGCCGCGATGAATTATGTCAGAGACGCTTCTCATATTGAGTTGGAAAATCTTATCGTCCAACAGTCCGACATAGCCTTTTTCTATGCCGTAGACTTCCATTCCTAAATAGATACCGTATCTAACTACCGCGCGGATTGCCGCGTTCATTCCCGGCGCGTCGCCGCCGCTTGTCATAACACCAATCTTTTTCATTTTATGTATTCCTCAAAACTTAGAACTTTTAGATTCGCTTTTTACCACTCCGTAAGCAGTATAGATCTCGGCGTTGCCTTTGACCTTAATGGCAGACACCTTTTCGGTAAATTGAGCGAGCATAACTTCGCCCGCGCCCAGTTTTTCGGTGTGCTGCGTCCTGGTCTCTTCGCCGCGGGTAAGCCCTATAATGCTTACATCGTCGCTTAATGCCTTTATTACTATATAAGGTTGTTTATCTTCTTCAAACATTTTAATCTCCAAAAAAGATTTTGAGAATCTTTTATTAATTATATTATACTCTATATTCGCTATCTTTCAAACTAATACTAAACAGTTTTTGTTACCAGCCTTATATCGTCGCCGGGCAAAACCGCCAAAAGCTCGACCATAAGCCCGTTTTTAGCGTTGACCATGACGGGCAATTGGTAAGTCTTTCTGGTTTTGGCGTCCATAACTATTACAGGGCTTGTCCCTAAATGCGCGTATAAAATATTCATAAGCTTGTCGGGGATTTCGGGCTGGTCAGTATTGGGGTCTATCTTTAGATCCATGCGCAAATATAATTTTTGGGTTACATTGGCTTGCGCGGTGTAAGCGTCCTCTGTCCACGGGATAATATCGTCCGCCCAAATAACAGGCGTTTCGCCCTCTCTAACCGATAAAGAGCCTTTTACGGTAACCACGGTATCAGGGATTATTTTGGATTTTAATTGCTGGTAGTTTCTTGCGCCCACCATTATGTCGAGCGCGCCGTATAAGTCCTCAAGTTTAAACGCGCCCATTTCTTGATTGGCTTTGGTCATAATTTTGCGCGCGTCCGTAATCAGTCCGCCGCATTCGACTTTCATTCTGTCCGTTACGGCTACGTATTGGATATTTCCTTCTTCGTCCAGCGCGGTGTCCTCCAATGTTCTGGAGGAGAAATTAAACGCCGTTAATCTTTCTCTGTATTCGTCCAGAGGATGAGCGGTTATATACACGCCTAAGACTTCTTTTTCCTTGGCGAGTTTGTCTTTTAGGCTGTATTCGGGGATGTCGGGGAATTCGTCGGCGGAAACTTGTTCGTCTACTATGTCAAACAGCGACATTTGTCCCGTTTCTTTCATCTTTTTCTCTTGGGAGGAGCGGTCCAGTAAAGACTCGTAAACAGCCATTAATTGACTCCTATGCGCCCCAAAGCAGTCAAACGCGCCCGCTAAAATTAGGCTCTCCAGGAGTTTTTTATTCAAAACCGCGGTGTCCACGCGCTTTATAAAGTCGCTAAAGCCGCCAAATTTGCCGCCGCGCTCGCGCTCTTCTATTATGGATTCTATCGCCTTAACGCCCACATTTTTTATGGCCGCTAAGCCGATTCTGACGCCGCCGTTTTCTACCGAGAACATTACTTGAGAATGGTTAATGTCGGGCGGCAAAACGGATATTTCGCATTCTTTTAGGTAAAGCAAATAATTGCGGATTTCGTCTATATTGGTTATGCGGTTGTTTAAAACCGCCGTTATATATTCTATCTTGTGGTAGCACTTAAGGTATGCAGTCTGGTAGGCCAGGTATGCGTAAGCCGCCGCGTGCGACTTGTTAAACGCGTATGCGGCAAAATCAAGTATTTTGTCAAATATTTTTATCGCCACATCTTCGGGCACGCCTCGCTTAACCGCGCCGACTATCTTGGTATCGTGGGGGTCGCCGTATAAAAAGATTTGCTTTTCTTTTTGCATTTCTTTTTCTTTTTTCTTGGACATCATCCTTCTGACTATGTCCGCTCTACCCAACGAATAGCCCGCAAGTTCGCGCACTATCTGCATAACTTGCTCTTGATACACGATTACTCCGTAAGTAACCTTTAAGATAGGCTCTAATAAAGGATGGTCGTATGTGACGCTTTCGGGGTTATTTTTGCCCTCTACATATTGATCCTTAAACTTCATAGGGCCGGGTCTGAAAATAGAAATGCCCGCGATAATGTCTTCTAAACAGGTCGGCTTTAGGTGGCGCATGAAGTTTTTCATGCCCTCGCCTTCCAGCTGGAACACCGCGTGCGTGTCGCCGTCGCCTATAAGTTTATAGACATTGGGGTCGTCGTAATCCATGTTATAAAAGTCGATGTCTATGCCCTTGGTCTGTTTGACTAGTTCGACCGCTTTTGAAATATCGGTCAAAGTCCTAAGTCCCAAAAAGTCCATCTTTAAAAGGCCAAGTTTTTCGACCTCGACCATATCGAATTGGGTAGTTACATCCGCGCCGCTCATCTGCAAAGGCACGTGGTCGCTTATGGGCTCTTTACATATAACCACGCCCGCGGCGTGCATGCCAGTCTGCCTGGGCATGCCTTCTATCCTTGTAGCCATGTCGATAATTCTTTTTACCGACGGGTTAGTGTCATACATTTCTTTAAGTTCGGGTATGACAAAGTTATTGTTGCCTCGCCCTACAAGGTCTTGAAGCCTTGCTTTTTTATCGACCATACCTATTGTCTTGGTAATCCTGTCCGCAAGGCTGTACGGCTCTCCATAGACTCTGGCGACGTCTTTTATCGCCGCTTTCATAGCCAGCGTGCCAAAGGTTATTATCTGCGAAACGTTTTGCGCGCCGTATTTGTTTACAACATAGTCTATGACCTCGCCGCGCCGCTCAAAGCAAAAGTCCACGTCAAAGTCGGGCATGGACACGCGCTCTTCGTTTAGAAATCTTTCAAACAGCAGGCTGTATTTTAACGGCTCGACTTTGGTAATACCTGTGGCGTATGCCACAATGCTGCCTACGCCGCTGCCTCTGCCCGGACCTACGGGTATGCCTTGACTTTCGGCGTAATGGATAAAGTCCCAGACTATGAGGTAGTATTCGACATAGCCCAATCTATGTATGACATCCAGCTCGTATTCCGCTCTGTCTATTATTTCTTTGGTCAGTTCTTTATATTTCTTACGCAAGCCGTCGTATGTAAGTTCGCGCAAATATTCGTAAGGCGTTTTATTATCCGGCGGCACATAGTTAGGCAACAGCGCGTTGCGGTAGCTTAAACGCATATTGCACTTGTCCGCTATCTCCAAAGTGTTCTCCAGCGCCTCTTCTATGTGTCCAAACAGCTTGTGCATTTCGTCGTAACTTTTTAGATAGAATTCGTTTGTGGGGAAATAATCGCCGTCTTCGGCTTGCGTGCGATTGTTTAAAGTCTCTCTAAACGAAATGCATTGAAGGACGCTTTGCATTTCGGCGTCTTCTCTTCTTAAATAATGGCAGTCGTTGGTGGCCACTAGTTTTATATTTAGCTTTTTGCCTAATTGAATTAATTGAGGATTGACTATGGCTTGTTTGTCTATAAAATGGTTTTGAAGCTCTAGATAAAAATCGTCCCCAAACATATCCTTATACGCGAGCGCGATTTTTTCAGCCTCTTCCATATCGCCTCTTAAGATAGCTTGGGGAATAGCTCCCGCAATGCATGCCGAAAGGCATACCAACCCGTCGCAATGGTCTTTTAACAGCTTATTGTCTATGCGCGGTTTGTAATACAAGCCTTCGGTATATGCCAAGGAATTGAGTTTGACTAAGTTAGCGTAGCCCGTTTGATTCTTTGCGAGCAATACTAGATGGTTAAACTTGGGCATTTTGCCGTTTTTGGATTCTTTTTTATGCATGTCATCCGCGACATAAAATTCGCAACCAAAAATCGGCTTGACTTTATATTCAATCTTTTGCTTATGGAAGTCTTCGATGTCTAAAGAAGGATCGGTAAATTTGGCCGCCGCCATATCGAATTTGACAGCCGCAAACATATTGCCGTGGTCGGTCATGGCGACAGCGGGCATATTTAGCTCATGACAACGCTGAAAAAGCTCGTCTAGCCTGATAGCGCCGTCTAATAAGCTGTATTCGGTATGTAAATGCAAGTGGACAAAAGGTTTCATAATAGAACTAATATTAAATCATCATCTGATTTTAAGTCAATTATATGTTATTGGTTAAAAATAAATTTAGTGGGCAAAAAATTAAATTTTTTGCCCAAAATAGTTAAAAAACGAGTATTTTGTAATAGGTTTCTTACTCAGATTCTAAGATGGATGAAATATCCAGTATCGCTTCTTCGGCATCGCGGCCTGCGGCGGTTACCAGAACTTTATCGCCTTCCTTTAATGCGAGCGAAATTACGCCCATAATACTTTTAGCGTTAATTTTTTTGAATTTTTGCTCAAAAGAAATTTCGCTTTCGTAGCGCATTGCCCTTTGGACCAAATACGCTGCGTCTTTATTCAAAATGCCCCCTTTTTTGCGGACGGTAACTTCTTTACTCGGCATCATCGCCCTCCATTATTTTGTTAGATATTTCTATTATTTTAGTCATTCGATGATTTAAACCGCTTTTAGATAGGTTAAGTTTTTCGGCTATTTCTTGCAAAGTCGCAGAAGGGTTTTGCTTTCTGGCCAGCGCCGCTTGCTTTAGCTTGTTAGGCAGATAATCTAGGCCAAGTCTTTGTTCTATTATTTCTATGGCTTTAGATTGGCGCACCGCGGTATCAACCGCTTTGTCTATATTGGCGCTAATGCAGTTAGCCGTTCTGTTGGCGACATTTCTGACAGAACGATTGGCTATTTCGTTATAAATGTGCAAAACCGTAGAGTTAGCGCCTATCCCCGCTAACAAATCGCAAATATTTTCGCTACTACTTAAGTATAATACATATTTATTTTTTCGCAAGATGTTTTTAGAGATTATGCCAACATCCTTTAGCAAATTTTTAAAATCCTCGGATAATTCTTGGCTGGAAAACACAAATTCCAGCCTGTAGTTTTTTCCGTCAGCTATATATCCGCCGCCCAAAAATGCGCCTCTAATATAAGCGTATTTACTGTGAGCGTCCATCACAAGATGCTTATCAATGCCCTTTACGATAGACAAACCGCCCTGGTCGTTTAACTCTAATATTGAGCAATCCTTTAAAACCATAGGCGCGACGCTTTCGGGAATCAGTGTTTTATACATATGCTTGCCTATTACATAGTCATCGCCTGTCTTAACGCCCGCGCCGTATAGAGTTTTTAAAATATTATGGACTCGGCGGCTTAAGTTTTGGGTTTCGCTTATAATTTCTATGCTTAAGTTGCCCTGTGAAATGACTATGCTGCCCGCTGTATGAATTATGGCCGATAATTCCGCCAAGGCATATCCCTCGTCGGGCGGGCTTTTAATTATTTCGTTTTTTGCCCTTTGGGATAATGTCATATTATTCCATCAAAAGATTTCTATGATAGGTCTCGACATTATATCCTTGTTCGATTAAAAGCTGTTTTAATCTCTCCGCCAAGGCGACCGAGCGGTGTTTGCCGCCCGTGCAGCCTATGCCCACCGTAAGAAGCTGTTTTACCGTCTTGTGATAGTCTTTTAGCACAACGAGCAGCAATTTAAGCATCTGCTGGCAATATTCTTCGGCGCGGCCGTCGCTAAACACATAGTCATAAACCGCTTTGTCTTTGCCCGTTAAGGGCTTTAACTCTTTAACATAATAGGGATTGTCCAAAAAACGCGCGTCAAATACGATGTCGCAGTCTTTGGGAATCCCCCTTTTATAGCCGAAGGATACTATCGCCACGCCGTTATGGGTAGGGCTGGCAGCGAAAGCGTCGTAAACCTTTTGTTTTAATCCTTTTATATCCAAAGAAGTGGAATCTATAATAATATCCGCCGAATTTTTTAAATCTTTTAGCAGCTTGCGCTCTTTTTCTATGGCTTGGTAAATGGGCAAACCTTTTGATAAAGGATGCGCCCTTTTGGTTTCGTTATATCTATTGATTAAAACGTCGTCTTCGGCATCCAAAAACAGCAATTTATAATTAAAGCCTAGGATTTTTAGCTTGTCCAAGGCCGAATAAATCTCCGAGAAAAACTCGCCTACTCTGGCGTCCGAGCTTATGGCAATACGGAAATTTTCGTTGGATTTTTCCCTGCTGATCGCCATCGCCTCTACTGCTTCGGGTATAAGCTGGGGCAATATGTTATCCATGCAATAAAAGCCTAAGTCCTCTAGAGCCTCTAGACAGGTTGATTTTCCGGCGCCGCTCATTCCGCTTACTATGATAAGTTCCATTAATACAACCCCTTAAGCTTGCGACTTCTAAATACGGGAATCTTGCCTAAATTGACTATTTGGTCGGGATTAAGATTGAGTTTTTTTATCCAAGCTTCTTGAACGGTAAAATCGCCTACCTTTTCGGGTCTGTGCGCGTCAGAGTTGACTATAAATCCCACGCCCGTTTCGGCCGCCGCCAAGACTTCTTCTTCCGTCATGCTTATTCTTTTGCCGTTTAGTTCCATATAGACGCCAAGTCTTTTACACTCTTTGGCGATTTCAACCACATCCATTTCAATACCGTATTTGGGATGAACTATTATGTCTATGGGATAACGGTTGATTGCCTTTAGATAAGCTTCTGTATTTTTTCCCTTTCTTAAGTCGGATTTTCTATGACGAGGCAATTTATTGGCCATAAAAAAAGAAAAGAAAGCTTTGACCGAGGAAGGATAGATAAATTGGTGATAACCGCATAGTATTATATCCAGTTTTTCAATGTCTTCGGGCGTAATATCTATGTCGCCTTCATTGGACTGGAGATTGGTCTCTAACCCGAGAAAAATGTCTATATTATATTTATCCTTTATCCTATCAATGTCTTGGCGCATATATTTAAAGTCGAATCTGCGCACATTGTAAGTAACATGCCTAAAGCCGTGATCGGTTATAGCTATCTGTCTAAAGCCTTTATTAACCGCCGCAATGACATTGTGTTCTATCAAGCCTCGCCCATGACTGTATATAGTATGGGTGTGATAATCGCCCAAAAATTCCATCAAAATTCTCCGAGAACCCTTATCTCCAGTTCAGGCGTCATTCCTGTTTTTTGGTAAATAATTTCTTGCATATATTCTAACAGCATCAAAACGTCTTGGCAAGTAGCGTTGCCTTTATTTATGATAAAATTTGCGTGCTCAGACGATATCATAGCCCCGCCTATCGTATAGCCTTTTAATCCCGCTTTGTCCAGAATTTCGCCCGGAGCAATTCCGTCTTTCATCTTTTTAAAGGCGCTGCCCAAAGTCTTGCCTGAAGGTTGTGATTCCGCTCGTTTGCTTTTATACTCGGCGGCCAGCTGCTCGAGCCTTTCTTTTTTGTCGGGAACAAGGCCGAGTTTAGCCGAGGTAATGATATACTCGGGCCTTTGCATAAATACGCTCTTGCGGTAGCTAAAATCGCAGTCCTCGTTTGCCAAAGTCTCGAAGCTTGAACCGTTATAGACCTCAACGCTCAAAACGCAGTCCGAAATAGATCCGCCGTATGCCCCTGCGTTCATCACCAACGCGCCGCCTACCGAAGCGGGTATTCCGACAGCCCATTCAAGCCCCCTTAATCCTCTAGAAATAGCCAAATTTGCAAGCCTTATAAGGCTAGCTCCCGCTTCCACATAAACAAATCTATCGTCTATCACAATCGAGTCCATTCCGGCAAGCACCAGAACTACCCCTCTTATGCCCTTATCGCTTATCAGCGTCTTGCTACCGCGCCCTAAGACCGTAATGGGCAGATTGTTTTTTTGAGCCCATTCTATCGCGGAAAATAATTGGAGCTTATCGTCAACCCTAATAAAATAATCAGCGTCGCCGCCTATGCCTATAGTCGTATATTTGGCCAAATTTTCTTTTTCTATAATTTCAATATTTTGATACCTAATCATCTTTACACCCTTATTTTTTTATTATAGGCCAAGCCGCGTTTTTATTTCGTTAAGGCTCTCTTTGTCGCCTAAAAGCGCTCTTTTGCATAATTCGTGATAATGATTCATGGTTTCTTCGCTTATGAAAGCGTTGGGGATAATCAATTTTTGGTTTATTGCGTCTTGCATCTTTTTTAGCAATTCATTGGTGTGATAGTTGGCTCCGTCCACCGAAAGCATTCCCGTTTGGGCAACCTCGTGTTGAGCGCTAGGACTTGTCAAATGTTCGATAACCAACCGGGCTCTTTGGCGCTCTTGCTCGTCTTTTGCGGTAATAGCTAAATATTGCACCAAGTCGGTATAGCCCGATAGATATGTAAAATCGCACTCAAACATATTATTTTGATTGATGCGATTAATTATCCTGTTTAAATCCCTTTGAGTGCCTAATAATATAGCAGAGTTTTGGGAAGTAAATACATTGTAAGCGTCAAGTTGGGTTTGAGCCTCGAAATAAGAGTTTTGCTTAAATACGCCAGATGTGGATTTCAAGACTGCGGCAAGCGGAAGGTTGCTTTCTCTTGCCGATGTTAAAGTATATCTAACGCTTTTGCCTTTGTTGTAAACTTGCCCCTCTTTAAATATATTATCTATCAATTTATTTCCCGTGTCAATTCCCATAGCTTTGGCCAATTCCAAATTACACGCCAGCATATATCCGCCTGTCATAAACGCTACGGCTTTTAATTTTTCTTTGCTGCCCGATTTTATAAATTCTTGTTTGATATTTAGGCGTCCTTCGTATTCTTGCGCGTAAGGCTCAAAAATATCGCCTGCGCCCGTTCCGAAGCTAACCAAATCGGGCAAGATGCCTTGACTCAATTGGTCAAGGGCTTGGGCTTTGGTCAATGTTTGAATGCTGACAAACAGCCCAGGGTTCTTTTTTTCTAATTCTATCATTTGCTTTAATAAAAATTGATGGCGGTTATATCCTCCTCCTTCAAAACTTTCAATATGCCACATAGTCAGCACGCCTTGCGCTTGGCTTTTTGGCTTGTAGTCTTTTTTTAGATTGGGAAACACAAAAATCGGAACGCCGATCAAAATTATAATTAATAAAAAATAGGGCAAAATCTTAAATATTTTTTTTAACATCATAAAAATATGATATGATTTTCGGCTTATACAAAATGAATAAAAATAAAAATCCCTTTTTGCCCAAGGCTAAAAAGGGATTTTTAGGTTATATTTTGGGAACTCTTATTGAGGTTTTTTTACCAATCTTGGCTCAAAGTATTTCTCATATATTATGACTAAAATAGGTATTATAACAATTTGTAATACTATCCCCGGAATCGCCTTGACAAACGCGCCGGCAAAGAAAATCGCCCAGGTAAATGTCTTATCGGCAAAACCATAAAAGACTATGGATGCCAGTCCCCAAACAATTCTGCCCGCAATCATCGCGGCTATTAAGGAAACATATAGAGCGATTTTGTTGCCTTTAAATTTGAAATAAATCAACCCTATGACAAATCCGTACGCAGCCAATTCAAACGCCATGGCCGCCGCGTTGGGCATTAAGGGCGGCATTTGGAAGGTAACAGAGCGCAACAGCGGGGTTAAAAATCCTACCGCCAGCCCGTAAAAAGGCCCGCAAATAAGCCCGCATAATAACACTCCAAAATGCATGGGCAAGAGCATATTGCCTATTTGGGGTATTTGTCCCGTAAGAAAAGGCAAAAACATGCCCATGGCCATAAATAATGCCGCATAACAAAGTCTTAATGTCCTAGACATTACAGCCTCCCCTTCTCAATCCAAAGTCCTAAGGCGGGGTTGGGTATATAATATATTTCTTCGCCGTCTATAATATTCCAGCCTGTTTTCAACTTGTCGATGGGGTATTTTCTTGCCATTTCGTTATAATCCGCCGCGGAATAATTGACCTGCTCGATTTCTTCTTTGGTAATTTTATCTACGGCGTATGTTATTTTGAATCTGCCGTCGGACGAGCCGTGGATTAGGTGCGCGGCCGCGCTCATATTGTTTTTTAGGTCGTCGCATTCTTTAAAAAGTTGAATAACCTTTTCTCTTCCCACATAACCGTATTTTCTTATGAGCCTATCTATTTCCTTATCCTCGCCGAAGGTGTTAACTCCGGGCGCAAGGATTATTAACTCGCCGCCGTCGGCTATCGCCATGCGCGTTCTGTAAACCGCCTTGTTGCCAAGCCATGTGCTTTTGAACTCGCTGGGGTCTAAATATACCACGCATTTTTTAATGGGCTTTTCCACGACGTCCATATTTTTTACTTTGGCAAGCTCTATCGCTTCTTCCAGCGGACGCCTGTCCTCGCCTATAAACAGACCGTGGGTTTTTATTTCGCCCTTAGGCGCGGTGGTAACCGTTAAAACCCAAAGGATATTTATATTGTTTAAAAAGTGTTCTAAACAGTAATCCAACAGCTTCCTGGTAGGCGTATGGTCTTTGCCCATCATTCTCTCAAGCCCATACAAAGCCCCAACCATATGCGAAGCGTTGATTATCTTGCTGCCGCCTAATCCTACGAAGAGGTTTTTGGAATGGTTGCTCATTCCTATAACCTCGTGGGGCACGACCTGTCCCACCGATATTACCAAGTCATAATTTTCAAACAATATCTTATTGACTTGGCATTCTACCGCCGAAGTATAGGTGTCTTCCGAAATCTCTCTCAAATATTCTTCGGGCACAGTGCCGATAGTTATGACGTCCTCGCGCCAATTATGAGCTATAAATTTTTCAAACGGAATATCGCCGAACATTATTTCGCATTCTTCGCGCGTCATAGGGAAATGCGTGCCCAAAGCGGGGATTATATCCACCTGCGCGACGTCTTTTAATAAGTGATAATAAAAATTAGTTATATATCCCGCGTTGGAATGAAGCCTGGTAAAATCGGGCGGAACAATCAGCACTTTTTTTAGATTGCGCCCTTTTAGGCTTTCAATTAATGCCTGGTTAATTTGCTCTTTGGTTAAACCGCTTTCGCAGCTAGCTTTTACGCTTATCATCTTACACCTCGTATTTTGTCGAGGCCGTATCGCCGCCTTCTCCCGTCCAATTGGTATGGAAATATTGGCCTCTGGGCGCGTCTATTCTCTCGTAGGTGTGCGCGCCGAAATAGTCGCGTTGAGCTTGCAACAAGTTAGCGGGCAATGTATGCGCGGTATATCCGTCAAAATAGCTTAGCGCTGAGCTCATGCCAGGCATAGGTATCTTGTTTAGCGCTGCTGTGGCGACTACCTTTCTTAAGCTGTCTATTGAGTTTTTCATGGTAGGCATAAAGTAATCGTCAAGCAATAGATTTTCAAGTTCGGGGTTCTTCTCGTAAGCCTGCTTGATTTTTTCCAAGAAAGCCGACCTTATTATGCAGCCGCCGCGCCAGGTCATAGCAATGCCGCCATAATTTAAGTTCCAATTATATGTCTTGGCGGCCGTTTTCATAAGCGCGAAGCCTTGCGCGTAGGATATGATCTTGGACGCGTATAGCGCTTTTTTGAGGTCTTCTATGAACTCGGCCTTCTCGCCTTCGAATTTTTTGACTTTCTTTATATCTTCATATTCTTTAGCCGCTCTTACTCTTTCGTCTTTTATGGAAGACAAGCATCTTGCGTAAACAGCCTCGGCAATCAAAGACAACGGCACGCCCTCTTCCATAGAGGATATTACCGTCCACTTGCCCGTGCCTTTTTGCCCTGCGGCGTCTAAAATTTTGTCCACCAAAGGTTGTCCGTCAGAGTCTTTTACGGCCAAAATATTGGAAGTGATTTCTATTAAATAGCTCTTTAATTCGGACTCGTTCCAATCGGCGAAAATTTTATGCATTTCGTCGTTGGATAAGCCCAAATAGTCTTTCATAAAGTGATATGTTTCGCAAATAAGCTGCATATCGCCGTATTCGATGCCGTTATGCACCATTTTTACAAAGTGTCCCGCGCCGTTTTCGCCTATCCATTCGCAGCAAGGCTGACCGTTCACTTTAGCGCTGATGCTTTGGAAAATATCCTTTACGCTCTCCCACGCCTTAGCCGAACCTCCGGGCATCATGGACGGGCCTTTTAGCGCGCCTTCTTCGCCGCCCGAAACGCCCGTGCCTACGAATAACAAGCCTTTGCTCTCTAGGTATTGCGTTCTTCTAATGGTGTCAGGAAAGTGCGAATTTCCGCCGTCGATTATAATATCGCCTTCTTCCAGATAAGGAATAAGGTTTTCTATAACTTCGTCTACGGGCTTGCCCGCGCGAATCATAAGCATAACCTTGCGGGGCTTTTTTAGGTTATCGGCTAATTCTTTGTAAGAGTACGTTCCGATAACTTTTTCGCCCTTGGTTTTTTCGACAAACTTATTTACAACTTCTAGCTCTCTATTATATACGGCTACAGAATAGCCCTTGCTTAACATATTCTTTACAAGGTTTTCGCCCATTACGGCTAAACCAACCATGCCGATATCAGCTTTCATTTTTCTTGCGCTCCTTATTCAAGTTAAATATTTTTATCTTATTACTCTGGCGTTGCCCGCCCAAATGTCCCAAATTTGTTTTTCGTCAATGGGCGTTCCAAAATCGTTTAATAGCGTCACCACAAAAGCGCCGCTAGCCCACGCAAACTGCAAGCATTTTTCAGGCTCCCAGCCTTTTGCGATCGCGTATAACAAACCGCCTACGAAGCCGTCCCCGCCGCCTATTCTGTCCAGGACGGGAATCTCTCTCAAATCCACCTTGTGCCAATCTTCGCCATAGAGCATAATAGCGCCCCAAAGATGCGCGTTGGCCGAAATAACCTCGCGCAATGTGGTGGCGAATACTTGGACATTGGGGAAGAGTTTTTTGGCGTTTTGTATCATGCCTTTGAAGCTTTCGATTTGAGAATTAATGTCCTTGCCGCCCGCCTCAGGTCCGGGAACGCCTAAACATAGCTGAAAATCTTCTTCGTTGCCTATTAGAATATCTGCGTTTGAGGCGATTTCGGTAAATACAGCCCTTAATTCTTGCTCTCTGCCTTTCCAAAACGATGCTCTGTAGTTTAGGTCAAAAGAGATCTTAGTGCCGTATTTTTTGGCAGCTTTGGCAAGCTCTAGGCAGAAGACGCTTGTTTTTTGCGAAAGCGCGCAAATAAGCCCGCTTAGGTGCAAAATTTGAGCGCCTTCGTCTTTGAATATCTTTTCCAGATCAAAATCTTTTATGTCCAAAGTTTGACCGACTTCGCCCGCGCGGTCATTCCAAACCCTAGGCGCGCGCAAACCGTAGCCGCTATCGGCGATATTAAACTGGTGTCTGTAACCCCAAGGTCCGCCTTGAGCAACTTCGGGGCCTTCGTAATCAATGCCTCTTGCCCTTAAATCTGACTTTATAAAGTAGGCTATTGGGCTGTCTTTTACAAAGGTGGTCAATACCTTTGCGGGCAATCCCAACCCTGCCGAGATGCTCAAAACGTTGGTCTCGGCGCTGGTAGCCTGCATTTGATAAGTCCTTGATATATGCACAGGCTGTCTGTCTTGAGGCGTTATTCTAACGCCCATGCTTGAAGGGGCGATGATCGCGTATTTTTTGTTAGTAGCCATTATTCATACCTCTTATCATAATTTTTTCTCAATCATAATACCCCTTAAACTCATTAAAGGCAATACCATTAATTTACAATTCTATTGCACAATTCTCTCAAAAGATATTACTATCTCTAGGTCTTGAGTTATATTTTCTAACATTATTTTATTGCGGTTGACAGTTACGACTTGTCCATTAACGGTGGCTTGGCTCACTTTGTAGCCGGCTTCGCATACTATTATTACTTCTGCGCTTTGTCCTACTATTACTTCGCTTTGAACAAAAGCTTGACCGTGTTCGCCCGCATCGACGGTTATATTGACGGTTTCAATTTCTTCATTTTCGAGCTCGTCAAATCTTAACTGCGGTCTGTTTTCTTGAGCGGCTTGAGCGGAGAAGAACTCAAATCTAGGCGCGCCGTCGTTGCATTCATCTACAAGCACTATGCAGAATTCGTCTATTCCGGCTATAGCTAACGAGTGGACATAATCGGTAACATCTAATTCATACCAGGTTACAGATTTTACGGTCAATACGCCAAGTTTGGTTCCGCCTGTTAGTCTTGCGGTAGCGGTAACGCCCGCCGTATCGGTTGTAGCGCCTCTGTCAAACAGCGTCTTAATGGGTTGATTGTTCCAAACAATTCCATCGCCAAATGCGGCGCTGCCCGCAAAAGCATATACGCCTATGGGCATCGGGCTTGAACCCAAATCGACAGCTCTAGAACCCATAATTCTAAAGGTTGCCTTATGAGTTAAGACTTCGTTTGTTATTCCGTTAAAGAAAACATATCCTATACGCGAGTTAGTGCCCGTTCTGGTAGTCTTAATAGGCAAGATATCGCTATCGTAATATGCCGTGGCAGGCGTATCCTCTCTCGTGTAAGTGGATTTAGAAGCGAGGATAAAACCTTGTGTTTTGAACTTAGCTTCAATATTGACGTTATCGGTAACGTTTAAGAGCGTAATCAAGGATTGGCTTATATCTGCTTCTTGGCCGTTTATTTTTACGTATTCGACGACGTATCCGAATTCGGGCTTAACTACTATGGATAAGTCCTCGCCCCTTAACAATGTCTTATTGGAAACATATATTTCGCCGCCTACGTTGCCTACGATATTAACAGATACGTTATATTGAGGCGTTTCTCCTTCGACTTTGTTAATAACCAGATAAGGAGCATTGGAGCTTTCTTTGCTTGCTATAGATACGCCCGTAGAGCCTGACGTAGGATAAATACAGAAAGTGTATTTTTTGTCGGCGAATACTTCGCTAGTCAATATGTTTTTAACGTCAATTTTTAGCCAAGTTCCCGCGCTTGTTACGGATACATTTTGGGTAAATTGAGATTGTATGCCGCCGTTGGGGTGGCCTGCTGTCGACGACCAGCCTAGAGTAGATTCGTCCCAATCGTTGATGTTGGAAACCCTTAAAGAGAAGTTTTGAGTATTTTCTGTATCTATCGAAACTAAATATAGATACAAATAAGCGTTTTCGATTTCTTCGGTTAACGAAGACAAGTCGAACTTAATAAAACCTCTCATTGTATGGTTGGAACCGGACGACCTTGCCTTTATTACTTCGGAGGAGCCGTATCCGCCCGAGGATTGAACATAGGTGTCAGCTACGGATACAAATGTAGTTCCGGGATGAGCCGAATCGCCTGATTTTATCAAATCAATTCTAGGCTCAAAGTCCGCGTTCTCATAAGCGCCGATTTCGATTTTGCCTGTCGAGCCGGGTTGATTGTCTTCAAGCAGCAACGAAAGCGTCATAGATTTATTTTTTATCGCTTGCGAGATAGTGTCTTTTAATTCTAAAGTATAAGTTCCCACGCCTGTGATGATAAACGTGCCGACCTTGGTCTTTTCCTGATTGTGATTAAAGGTATCCCAAGTAATGTCATTGATTAAGTAATCATTGGAGATGAGGTTTACATCTACTATTTGAGGCGCTTTTGAGGAAACTCCGCTTGCAGATATGACTCTGATTTGAAGCCTTGCGGAATATATATCGTTCTTAGGGATATCAAATCTCAAAATCGCGCTCTTCTTTGTTGCTCCTTCACCGTGTATAAGCAGCCTGTTTGCGGATGCAAAGTTTTCAGACCTTTCCGCGTCGTCAGAAGAAATATATGTGTCTCTTTTTGCGTAAATTATCTTATCGGTTGAATCAGGTCCGATATAATCTTCTTGTCCGGGTTGCACTTCAGGCGGAGGCGGAGGCGTTACGCCGTGAGTTACGTTGGCTATATAATCTTTAAGTCTTGCGATAAAGAATGTATTGATATAGTTAAATATTATTTGAGTTCCGTTTGATACGTTGGTGGGGGGGTGCGCTCCGCCAGGAATTGGATGGAATGCAAAATCCGTACCCTCAACATAACCTGCATTAAGCAGCGTGTTTCTCATATATACCGAGCTTTCATAAGGTATAGTGGGATCGTTTGTGCCGTGAATTATTACCACGGGAATAAAACGGTCTTGGAATTTATTAGCTACATTGTATTCGTTTCTGCGAGGTTCTTCAGGCGAGCCCCATAAGTTACCTACGGCAACAATATTGCTCTTATCATAGCCTTTTGAATCATCAGCATATGTAAAGAATACAGTGGTTACGCCGCCGGCAGAACCGCCTGCGACAAATATATAATCGGGATTGTAGCCATAAACGCCGCCTTTGGTCCTTAACCAAGCCAAAGCGCGATTGGCGTCTTGAGCTGCGTCATGCGCGGCTGCGGTTTCGGCTTCGTCAGTGCGCAAGTCCTCGCCTTTTCTAGTTCTATAATCAATAGACGCGACCACGTATCCGTGTTTAGCGAAAAGGTTGGATAGATTTACTATATAGTTTTGGTTTCTTGAAGAGTCAGACCTAAATCCGCCGCCGTGAATCATCATAACCAGCGGTCTGTTTCTTTCGGTATCGTTTTTAGGTCTGTATATGTCTAGCTTTAGATTAACCTTTTTACCATCGTAAGTGGGAACATTCTCTGCAAAAACTATATCAGATAGCTTTTCTACTACATCAAATCTGGGGGTAGAGAAATCATCAGGATTCAAATAAGCCTCCTCGTTAGAGCCTTGCTCCTCGCCCATTCCGCCGTATGCGCCAATGTTCGGAGGGGTCGTCAAGACGTTGCCATAGAAGCAATATACAAGATCGTGTTCAATCGTCTTGCCTGCGTTTATAGCGGGAGAGCCTGCCAATAGTTTATAGTTGTCCAAAATTCCTAATCCTGTTCTTTCTACAGATGTTCCTCCATATGCCTTGACCAATAAAGGATTGGATTTTAGATATCCGGGTTGAAGGTCGCCGCTGACGCCGTTGGCGAATTCGAATAATTCGGACTTGTTCATAGAGAAGCCGGCTTCGCCCGCTTTCGCGTTATATAATAAGTTATTAGAGAAAGAACGGGTAATCGTGTTTACTATATCGTTTTGAGTTCCGCTTTCGCCCGCAACAGCAAAGTCAAAGGACGCTGTAAGCGAATTGTTATAAATTAAGTTGTTTTCATAAATATAGTTCTGCTTTTCCTTGCGATCGCTAAGCTTTTGTTTTCTTTCGCGAATGACTATCGCGTCATAATTTTCGGGAATGAAGAACGTATTGTTATATATATGCATGCTGTTGACATCGTAATTGATGTTCATCAAGTAGCTCTTATCGGCTACGCTTATGTTGTAGCGTATAATAATGTTGTCTCTAACATCCGTGCAGTTAGTAAACAAGCCGAACGAATTGTCATGGCTGTAGTTGTATTGCCAAATGGTGTCCGGGCTTCTTAAATCGGCGTCCAGCATGCTTCCGTCGCGGACTACGCCTTCGCTGTCCGCTCTTGCCATGTTCAAAAAGCCTTCGTTGCGTTCGATAATCGTGCCTTTGCAATCCCTTGTGAAAATCTGGTTGCCGCTTACGCAACGCATTGCGGTTTTATATACGGTGTTTTCTCTAACATAACCGCCTAATAGATATCTTACCACAATGGCGTTTTTACCTATGTTAGAAATATCGTTTTTTGCTATATCTACGTTTTTATGCGCCTTGGATTCAAAATCTTCATCATAGACAGTGCCTTGAGAAGACGTGCTGGGCATTCTCCAAATTGAAATGCCGCAATTATCCACATCGCGTATAATGTTATTTCTTATAACTAGATTGTTGTATGCGGTATATTTGTCCATAGTCCAAGCCACAATTCCGCCGGTCTTTTTGGACGCGGCGCTCATGCCGCTGTTTTCAGCGTCCGTTATTCCGCGAATGTCGTGAACATACATGTCTTGGACGGTGATATTGTTGTAATATAAAATGTTTTCTTGAGTTCCGCCGCCTACTTCAATTAATATGCCTCTTCTGTCGCCTTCTAAGGTAGCGGTATCAAATATTTCAAAGCTTTCGACTACAATATATTGGCAGTTTTTTATATGTAAAATTCCGCCTCCTGTGTGGTCGTTAGCGGCGATTATCGGCCTTCTGCCCGAACCGTATCTGCTTATCAATACGGGATGTTCCGCGTCGCCTTGGATATTTTCTAGCACGAAAGGCGCGGGGAAGATAGAGCCGGCTTTTAACCTAATAACGTCGCCGGGGTTTATAGTCAAACTATTAATTATGCTCAAGTCGTTAAACGGGGCTTGGAATGTGCCGTTACCGCCGTCGGGAGCGCTTGAGTCAAAGTAATAATCCGCTTCTTCAATGTCGTCGTGTTGTTCGTCATCTTGAGTTTGTTCTTGGGCTAACGCAAACGACGCTTTAACGTCTTGAATATTAGCCAGCAAGAAGGCGCCCAAAGATACGACAACTAAAAAAGCAATAATGTTAAAGGTTAACAAAATTTTCTTTAGTTTAATCATACTTTCCCCTTTTAATAATTTCTTATCTTATGTTAAACTTGTAGTCTTTTAGGTCTTTTAGATACTTGATATCGACGCCGGCGATTTTGTCGTTTATTAAGTTGTTGTATTTGTAATCAAAAGCCTGGTTGCGCCAGTTGGTTTCGTTGCCCTCAAAGGGCGCAAAATTTTCAGGATCGGGGGAATTGTTTCGCGCCATATTATAATAAGCTCGCGCTTCGTCAAGGCTTACGCTCAATGTGGTTGTCATCAATTTTGAGGATAACTTAGCTTCCAGATTGGCGTTATAATAATCGTAATACTCGTTAGCTTCCCACTTGGTCTTTCCTGAAACAGGCTTGCCGCTCTTTATAGCTTGGGCAAGGCGCTTGTTTTCGGCCTTCATTTCTTCAAGCATACTATCATAAGACCAGGATTTGATAACGCCGTGTTCTATGGCGAGCGCTTGCTTGACTTTAATAGGCTTTAACTTTTCAACGACTTTATCTATCAAATCGTCTATGGGCCTTCTGCCGCCGTATGTCGCATACCAATTAAAACTTGAATCCGGTATGCCAAAGTCCGCCATAAAGCGGGCTTTGACCATACCGTTTTCGTTGCCCATTATAATTTCAAATTCTCTTATATCCACGGAAACATTGTTAATCCGCATTATACTGTTTTTGTCAATCATTATGTCCGAGGCCAAAAACAGTCCCGAAAACAATATCGTAACAACTAAAGCTACTATCTTGATTAATGCCTTATTCTTTTCAAGAAATTTAGGCATTTTTTTCTCCTTTGCTTAGTTTTTCTTTTTCCTTATTAATAACAGAGTTGTTACAATACCTCCGGCTATTACAGCCGCGCCTGCAGCAATAACAAACCAAATCCAAATAGGCAAGCCTTCTTTAGGCAACGCCTCAAATTCGACGCTGATAACGGTATCATCGTTAATTTCGTCCAGCGTTATGCTGTTGCCGGTAACAGTTACTTCTTGACCGTTGACGGTTACTTTGGCTACGCGGTAGCCTTTTTCGGGATAGAAGTTAATCGTCTTGGAAGAGCCTTCCAATATTAATTGGTTTTGGACGCTGGCGGTTCCTCTGCCTGTTATATTAACGGACAAGTTAACGCCTCTGCCAAACTCGGCGAACACGTCTACGCGATCGGTAACGTTTTCTATCTTAAAGTATGTGTCTTTTATATTGGTTAATTGACCGTTAATATAAACATTCTTTACTAGATAGCCCGAGTTAGGAACTAGGTTGACGTAGGTAAAATCGCCTTCGTTGACAATTTGCGAACCTGTCGTGGTAAAGCCGTTTTTATCGGTCGTTACATTGACGGAATAATATCTGACAAAAGGTATGACAATTCTCAAATCGCCTTTTACTTGGTTGATGTTTAGATACATTCCGTCCAATGTGGTTTCTTGGTTGTTTATGGTCACAACGCCTACCTTGTAGCCTTCGCCGGGCAGGATAAGCGCCGTAAAGGACATGTTGCTTACTATTCTGTTGCTTATGTAATCCACAAAGCCTTTGTCTTTGTCATAAATTAGGTCAACGGTATATACGGGATCGGTATATACATACAGGTGAGGTTTTAGCTCGGTCTCGCCTACCTTTTGGGTGGTTTCTTTGCTGTAAATCCTTAACATAGGCAAGCCCGGATCAAGTTCGTTGTCTCTTAAAACGAAGGTTACGTATTTTGTGCCTTCGGGTCTGTTTTCAATGAACTCGGTAACGTCATACATCATCCAGCCCTTGCCGGTGTTTTCAAAAATCATATCGGGCTGGCGCGCGGACGAACCTATTACTTCGCTAGTATAAGGCGCGTTGGACCAAGTGATTGCGTTTTCCGTCCAAACATCGTCTTCGCTTTCATAGAATCCCCACAACGCAAGCGGGAATCTGTAACCCGAGTTCATACCCGTTCTTTGATATGCGTATAAATTAAACTCTATCTTGGTGGCCGCGGGATTAATGTCGGTTACGGGGAATTTGAAGTACATAAGACGGGTATTTCCGCCGCCGTTGGCCATCTTGGCTTCCAACAAAGTCTCCCCGCCATAATTTACGTTGGAATAGCTTCCGTCGCGAACATAAGTATCCGCCAAAGGCAATAACAAATCTCCTCTAGCCTTTTCCTTAAACGCTATGTTGACGGTAGTATTCGCGGTTACGTTTTCAACTATTATTTTGTCGCCGTCTAGGAAAGCGTTGATGTTATTAATCTTTACATAGTCGACTATATATCCGGGATAAGGAGTAACAGTAAATTCCGCCGTGCCGCCCCTAGGCAAATCCACGAATTGAGGGGATACCGTTCCGTAAATGTTGTCAAGTTTGGCGGTAACCTTAAAGTATCCTGTAGGAGGTTCGGGGATAGGCTCGTTGATGTATATGATAGGACGGCGGGTTGTATCTGCCGCTCTTGTCGTCATAAAGCCGATATAGTCGCCCGTGGAGTTACTGCTTTCCATTAGCAACAATATAGTGAATTTCTTGTTGTCGGTCAGAGATTTTACATAGTTAGTTATGTCAAAATCATAACCTTTTTGGCCTTCCGCGGTGGTAGTGCCCGTTATGGTAACCCTTGATAATAATACCGCGTTGGGAGGCAATTCCAGTTTGCTTGTGCTGTTTACAGCTTTTAGCTGGCTGGGCAATGTGTTATAGGTTATGGAATCGTTCCAGTTGGTAAAAGGAACAGCGTAAGCGGCTACGCTCGCGGGCGCGTTAGTGCGCACGCCTTCCGCTACGTTGACATGCAGTCTTAGCGTAGCGGTTTGAACTTCGCGTGTTTCTTCGGATAAATCAAACAGCATGTAAGTATATCTGGAGAAGCCCGAGCTTCCGCGTTTTACGTGCATTGAATCCGAAGTAGAGTAGTTGTCGTTCGCGCGGCTGCCGTCGCCTACGTATAAGTTATATATAGGATAATAAACTCCTTCCAATTGCCTATATACGATGTCTATATAAGGCGATGTGTAAATGGTATTATCGTTAGGATCGATATCTTCGTAAGCGCCCAGCTCAATTTCGGCCACATCGTCAGTTTCGCTTACCACCACAAAGGACAAAACGGTATTATAGAATAGCTCGCGTTTTGCGTAATCCGTAATGTCGATGCTTACCCAGCCTTTGCGGTTGGCATTAAATGTCTTAATAAAGGTTCTTTGGCTCTCCGAAGGCCTATTGTTATAGGTCAATTGGTCTCCGAACCAATCGTTATTTTTCAAGCCGTAAAGTTTTAGCTGAGCTGCTTTTGTATAGCTCTTAATATTAAGATTTAACGTAATGCTTTCAAATTCTTCGGAATATAGCAGTTTAAACTTTAGATATGTTTCTTTTTCGCCTTTCTTTACATACCAGCTATGCGCGCTTTCAAAAGACTGGTCAGGTTGGTTGATATCTGTTTGTCCGCCCTGAACTGTAAAATATCTGTTCGAGGTGAAAGCGGGGTTTCTGCTGCTGTGAGGCGGGAATATGGGATCCGTGGGATCTTGAAGCTCAATTTCGGAAACGCCTGTTCCGCCATATGCGCCTATGTTAGGATTTTCAGCGTCAAGCTTGTTGCCGTAGAAGTCAACTTCGCCGATGTTTTGAAGCGCTTTGCCCGCGCCGATAGCCGGAGATTCGGGCTTTAACATAAATCTGTCTGCGTATTGTCTTCCTATGCGCTCATATAATCCGTCGGTAGCGTCGGGCACTTTCACAAACATAGGATCGACTTGCAGGAAGTTTTCGTCCAAAATAGTGTCGCTGTCGAAATGTCCGGGTTCGTACATATATTCGATATTGGTTATGCTCTTGCCCGGCGCGCTGTAGAACAAGTTATTGGATAATGTTCTCTTAATGGTATTCTTTATGGACGAAGGCGCTGTCGGATGGTCTAAAGCAACCATATCCAACTTGGTATTAGTGCCCATATTATAAACGAGGTTGTTTATGTAATAGTAAACTTGGTTGCTGTTTCTTGAATCCATTTCTTTATCGCGCTCGCGGATAACGGTTACTCCGTCATAACCTTCGGGGATAAAGAATGTGTTGTTATAGAACCAAATTCCTGAAACGTCGTAGTTGATGTTAAGAAGCCAGCTTTTATCGCCCGCGCTTACATTGTAGCGCACGATTATGTTATCGTCGTTTACGTCCGTGCAGGTGGTCATCAGACCAAAGGCGTTATCGTGACTATAGTTATACTGCCAAATAGTTCCGGGGCTTCTTAAGTCAGGGTCTATCATGCTTCCGTCTCTGAATACGCCCGTGCTGTCAGGCTGCATTCTGTTTAGGAAGCCTTCGTTGTATTGAATGACTGTTCCGCGGCAGTCGCGAGTGAATATCTGGTTGCCGCTTATGCATCTTAGAGCCGTTTCATAGACGGTGTTGTATTCCACCACGCCGCCTTCGGAAGAACGAATAACGATAGCGTTCTTGCCTACGTCCGAAATAACGTTTTCCGCTATTCTTAAGTTGGTATACGCTATGTTTTCCCAGCCGATGCTGCCGGGTTGTATGGAAACCTGGGTGCTCCTTGTATGCCAAGTAGCTATACCCGCGTTATCTACGTTTTTTATAATGTTTTTTTCTATTGTAAGGCTGTCAAATCTTGTGGGAGTTCTGTCGGCGTTTCTCACCCAAACCTGTATTCCGCCCGTGCTCTTAGAGTCCGTGCTCATACCGTTATTGGCCGAGTCGGTATAACCCTTTATATGATGAATATACATATTGCGAACGGTTATGCCCGATAGCACGCCGGCGTTGTCGCCTTCGATGAGCACGCCGCGCTTATCTTTTTCCACTTCGCCCGTATCAAATAGCTCGTATCCTTCGACGGTAATATATTCGCAGTTATAAATATGTATTATTCCGCCGCCGTCGATATCGTTGCCGTTTATTTTGGGTCTAGGGCCTTCGCCGTATGTTCCAAAATAAATAATATCGTCTTTATAGCCTCTGCTGTTTTGGATTACCATCGAGCCGGTAAAAGACGCGCCTTTCTTTAACAAGACTCTATCTCCGGGGCCAAAGGTCATCGTGCTAATTCTGGTTATGTCTTTAAAAGGATGTTCCATTGAGCCGTCTTCTAAGGACGAGGTTGAAGTAGAGTCAAAGTAATATGTAAAACGTCCCGAATTAATATCGTCTAAGTTAATTTCTTCTTCTTGAGAAATTTCGCTAGGCTCTTGCGCCTTTACTTCTAAATTGGCAAGTTTAGCAAAGCTTATTCCGTATTTTAGCATAACGCCCGCCAAAACGAGCGTAAAGCAGCATACGATTACCTCAAATATAGATAAAGGTCTTTTCTTTTGTTTCATCTTTACCCTCTAATCATATATTATTTTTTATGCCTGTCCCACGGAGGCGCGGGCGATAACAGCTCGTCAAATTCCGCTGCGAGTTTGTTTTCATACTCGCCCTCGTAATTTCCGTTTTGCAAGGCTTTGATATCATTTTTATAGATTCTCTCCCAGGAGCTCTCCTCGTCGCCGGGATTAATCGGAGCAAACAACACTCCGTTAGTTTTTGCCGCCTTATAATCGCCGGGCGCGTCGCCTATCATAAGAATCTTATTGGGAGCGTATCCCTTTGTCTTTAGCTCGGCTATGCATTCGGCTTTGGTGCCGTATTCTTGCCCGCAAATTATATCCGCGTATTTGGCGATGTCTATGGATTGCCATTCTTTTATAATGGTATCCGTAGGAGTAGCCGAAACCACGGCTATATCGGCAAATTCTTTAAAAGCTTGAAACGCCAAAGGCACATAGTAAAACGGCGCAACCTCGCTGCCCATATCCTCGACATTGCGGTTTACGGTCTTGGAATAATCGTAAGCCTTAAGCAACACTTCGTCGGGATGGTCTTTTATATATACCTCTAAGCCTTGAGGGGTGGGATTGCCTAACTCTGTCCACCTTTTTAGAGGTTCTATATCGGGTATATAAACGTTTCGGCGCTTTACTTCCTCGCGTTCTTTTAAAAATTCCAACATTTTAACAAGGGCAATAAAACGGTTAGCGCCGCGATATTTTGAATACAAATTAACATATTCGGCGACTTCTCTGGCGTATTTAGATACCGCTTGCAGCTTAAAACACTTAATAAAAGCAGGAGCAAAGCACTCTTTGTGCTTTAGCTCCATAGTATCAAACACGCAGCCATCCGAATCTACGCAGATCAAGAAGTCGTGTTTTTTATTAAATTGTTCAAACAGCTTTTTGTTCATTCTCTTGCCCCGTTCTTAAAGCACTACGTCGAGTTTTGCGCCGCAATTAATCTCGCCAAACATAGCGTCAGCTACTGCCGCAATACCCTCGCGTCCCGAAGGGCAGAAGGATACTATAGCGTTTTCAATATAGTCGGGCACGCCGAATTTTTTGTAAGGAGTATTGGATACTACCACTAACTTATTGCTTAGGTGTTTAATCTTATCCAATAACGGTATCATACAAGCGTGCGACCTATAATTATAGTAGCTTGTCATAACCAGCACGTCGTAATCGTCGTTATTAATGCGGTTTAACACGGCCTGCGCTTCGCTCTCGTCAAATTTCTCATTGATGAGGCATACTGAAACGTTTTGATTGTGCTTTCTCATTTCCTCAAAAAGCATTCCGGGATGGGAATACATATTGTTTATAAAGCAATGGAAATGGTGCGCTTGTTCAATTAGCAAAATCTTGGAATCCTTAGAAAGCGGCAACAAGCCGTTGTTCTTTAGGATAACGGTGGATTTTTCGGCTGCCTCGCGGCTTGTTTTGACTATTTCGGCGTCGTCAAACATATCGGCCTTTTCTATATCCACTATTCCGCCGTTGATATGCAAGCCCATATCATATCTCATCTTTAATATGCGCAACACGGCTTCGTCTAGTCTCTTGTATGAGATTACTCCGTCTTTTACGGCTTGCAATACTTTTTCCAAAACATATATCGTAGCGGGCGACTCGCTTCTAAACAAAACCAAATCGCAGCCGGCATTTATGCATCTAATTACGGCCTCGGAAAGCTCATACTTTGAGGTCAAGCCTTTCATTTGAACATTGTCCGTAGTAACTACGCCCTCAAAGCCCAGCTCTTCTCTTAACAGCTTGGTCATTATCTCGTAATTGGTCGCAGCGGGAATGTTTTCATCGCCAAAAGCGGTGTATGCCGTAAACGCCGCCATAATGGCGCCTACTCCGCCGTCGATTAACGCCTTGAACGCGGAAACATGGTTTTTCATCATCTCGTCTTTAGAAAGCCTAATTACAGGCAAGCCAAAGTGCGCGTCTTCGTCCGAAGCGCCTCTGCCGGGAAAGTGTTTCGCCGTGCAGACTATGCCCGCTCTTTTGTAGCCTTTTAACGACGCCAAACCATATTCGGCGGCTATATCGGCTTTATCAGAATAAGCTCTAGGGCCTATTTCGGGGTTGTTAGGGTTGGTATTGATATCCATAACAGGCGAATGAATCATATTAAGTCCCATAACTCTTGCCTGTATGCCCGCGCAATAGCATGCGCGCTCGGTCAAATCCAAATCGCCCGTAGCCGTAAGCCCCATAGGATAAGGAAACAACCTTTTTTCAAACAATAAGTCCGCGCCTTCGCCCTCTTGGTCATATGTAAAGTGCAAGCCTACGGCGCCCTTTTTTTGCATAGCCCTTTCTCTGTATGTGTTTAGGGTTTGGGCGTATTCCTTAGAAGTGCAGGCTACGCGCTTTGTATTCATGTTGCTTGAACGGTCTATGGTGTTGTTGTTGTATAACGGAAAATTCGCTTTTGCGATTTCGCGCGCTTCGCTTGAGCCGTAAAAGAATTTTTGCGCCACGCGAAACCCGCCTACATGATATCTATCGATCAGATCCAATACATGCGGCGTAACAACAGGACCCACCGCTCCAAAAACCATTAGTTGCCCGACCTTTTGCTCGATAGACATTTCTGATAGTTTTTGTTCTGCCCATGTTTGTCTATTCATCTATATTCTAGCCTCTCCCTTGTTTTTTTTCTTTAGTAAAGTTTTTCTTAACTGTTCTTATATCTCTGATAAGCTTCGTTAAATATATCTAATACAGTGCTTAAACCATATCTGTCTGAATTAATTTCTTGAATGTATGTGTTCCATTGAGATAGGTTTCTAGTGCCTTTTATAAATCCGTTTAGCCAAGTCTGATAGCAGTTTTCCAAGTCTTGCAGGTAAAGTCCCAACACCTCGATTTCATATGACGTAAACTTAAGGTTGGGAACGGGTTCTTTGATTATATCGTTGTAAGCGGCGCGGATTTGCTTAACTTTTTCCGAAGCGATTTGATTTTCGTATCTGATATCTTGCTTTACGGGGAAGTCAATAGCTATGCCGTACATTCTTAGAGCGTCCGCAGCAGCGATGTCATATCCGTCTTTTATATGTTTAGCTTGAGTAATCTTTTCGGTATAAACGGGCTCGTTATTTTGCATAACATAATGGTCGCCCTCGATACCAAAGTTAAGAAGCATTTGGCCTTCTTCGCTGTAAATAAAGTCAAATATTCTTAAGATAGCGAGTTTGTTTTTAGAGTTAATATGTATTGCAGCGCAACCCGAATCTCTAACAGGCAACAATTGTCTCCAGGTATAAGCAGTGCTGTTGGCGTCTTTTGCGGGAGGCAAAATACCTATAACTTCGGGATTTTGATGATATTGGTTAGAGCCTTTGATCAAATCAAGTTTTTGTTGATAACGGTCAATTCTTGTACCGAAGCCAAAGGTCATGCCGGCTCTGCCCGTTTCAAACATCGTGTCCGCGCCTTCGTTGGTGCTGGGATTTTCATAAGTGGGCATGATGTATCCGTTGTCATACATTTGCTTAGCCAGTTCTATAAAAGGTTTTACGCGAGCGTCGGCAGGGCCAAACTTGATCTCGCCGTCTTCAACAAAGAATCCGGGATAAGCCGTTACGCCCAAGTCAACTCCGTAAGACTCAAACAAGTTCATGCCGTTAAGACCGTTGTCAAATACAAAGGGTCTAACGCCGGGAATCGTGCTGAACTTTTGGAAGACATTCATAAGTTCGGACATAGTTTTAGGAACATCCAAGCCGAACATATCCAACCAGTCTTTGCGGATGATGTACATTTTTTCGTTTTTAATCGCAGAGAACGTAGGGAACAGATACATTCCGCCGTTGAGCGAGGTTAGGTCTTTTTTGTAAACGGGATCGCTGTCGATAATTCTTTTGAAGTTAGGAGCCCATACGCTTAGATATTTGCTGTAGTCAAAAAGTCCGCCTTTTTCGCCGTAAATGCTCAAATCGGAATATGAGAACACGTAAATATCGCAAGCGTTCTTTCTATCCATTATGGACGTTGTAAATCTCTGTTTAGCTAATTTTGCGTCCCAGGGGGTAGTTTCCCATACGAATTTGACGTTGCATTTTCTCTCAATTTCTTTTAGAGTAGCCAACGCCGTGTTGTGATCATTATCTTCTACCGAAAAGTCTAATCTGTCTCTAAAGAAGATTTTTATTTGTAACGGTTCTCCGCCTGTAACATACCATTTTTTGGCGGGATCGCCGTTGGAATAATCCACAGGAGCGGGTATGTTGGTGTCGTCGCCGACAGGAGCGCAGCCTATTAAAACGCCGACGCAAAGCAATAATAGACATAAAACTATTATTAAAGCTCTTTTGAATCTCATAATTTTCTCCTTTGCCTTTTTTTATCTAATATTTGTCAATAATAAATTAATATTATCTTTATTCTTTAACCGCGCCTTCCATTATGCCCGAAACAAACTTGCGGTGTATGTAAGGGAATATCGCCAAAATGGGCACGGTAGCGAACACTATTGAAGCGTATCTAACGGCCTGGCTGCCATTGCCCGCCGCGCCGATGTCTTGAAGGTTAACCAAAACAACAAGCTCGCGCATTATCATTTGCAAAGGGTATTTTTCCTTTGAACGCAAATAGAATAGCGCGGGGATGTAATCGTTCCAATGGCGAACCGCGTAATACATCGCTATGGTTGCAAGTCCCGGAATAATTAGAGGCAATACGACATTAAACAATACTTGGAAGTCGTTAGCGCCGTCTATTTGAGCGGCTTCCTCCAGGCTTTGAGGCACCTTGTCTATAAAGGATTTTAAGACGACAAGGTTATATGTCGTAATAGCGCTGGGCAAAATCATAGCCAAGCGGTTGTCGATTAGGTTATAAGACGAAACGGTAAGATAGTTGGGAATTATTCCCGCGTTAAACCATAAGGTCAGCATTATTATTACGCTAAAGCCTTTTCTAAACACCAAGTGTTTGCGGGTAATAGCAAACGCGCCAAACAAAGTCAAAACGACATTAAGCGCCGTTCCTACTGCCGTGTAAAGAATGGTGTTAAAAAAGCTTACAAACAGCAATTTATATGAAAATAAGAATTTATAGCCCTTAAGTGTAAAGCCCTTAGGTATCAAATACACCGAACCGTCTACTATAGGCGTATTGGATGAAAAAGATTGCGCCAATACGTTCAAAAACGGATAAAGCATGACTACGCTAATAAAGCCAAGAATTATCCATATTATGATTTTAGGCAAATAATACGAGCCAAATGTTTTGCTTTCTACCATAGCGATACCTCTGAAACTTTAGAACTTATCTTATTGGTAATGAATACTAGCACAAACGCTATAGCGGTTTGGAAAAGACCGATTGCCGCCGCGTACGAAAAGTCCGTAAATAACGGATTGGTGCTGCCTAAGCTGTATCTATAAACATAAGACGAAATTACGTCGCTGAATTCATAGTTTTGGCTGTTGCTGATTAGGATTATTAATTCATAGCCGACATTGAGCACTTGTCCCAGCTTAACTATAAGCATAGCGATGATAGTAGCGCTTATAGCGGGTAAAGTAACGGCAAATACTCTGCGCATTTTTCCCGCGCCGTCAATTGCCGCAGCTTCGTAAAGCTGTTGATCCACCCTGGAAAGCGCGGCTACAAAGATGATAGAGCCCCAGCCCATTCCTTTCCACATGTTTATCAAGGTGTAAATGCCCCAAAACAGCTCTTTTCTATCAAGCAACGATAAATTGCTGTCCGAACCGGTAAGTTTGTTGTAAATCATAAACATAAATCCTCCCGGAGGAGACAAAAAGCTTATGAACATACCGGCAATGACTACTATGGATATAAAGTGAGGCAAATAGGATAATGTCTGGACTACGGATTTTGCGAATCTGTTTTTTACTTCGTGTAACAACAAAGCAAATACTATCGAAGAGCCGAACACCAATACGATATCCAACATGCTGATGACGATAGTATTGCGCATTACATTGAAGAAATCGGGGGAATTGAAAAACCTAATAAAGTTTTTCCAGCCTACCCACTCGGTTTCAAAGAAACCTTTAAAAGGATTATAAGCTTTAAATGCTATTGTCGTGTAAATAAGCGGTATGTATCTAAACATTATGTAATAGGTTAATACCGGCAATAGCATAAGCAATAAATATTTGCTGGCTTTTACTTTCGTCCAAAAAGTCTTTTGTTGCTTACCTCTTGAGATCATCATCTTTTGTCCTTAAAATTAGAATTTGACTTATTGTAATTTTTATATATACTTATTTAAGTACCTGCTTTTATTTTTATTTGTAACCGCTTACATATAGCGAAATAAATAATATCATATCTTAAAAACATTGTCAATGCTATTTTTTGATATTAGGTGGTAATTTATGACTATCTATGACATTGCAAAGAAAACTAACTTATCGGTGGCTACCATCTCGCGCGTTCTTAACAACAAAAAGAATGTCAACGAGGCTACGCGTCAAAAGGTTCTTAAGGCCATAGAGGAATATAATTACCTGCCTAACGCGCTGGCAGTAAGCCTATCAACCAATAAGCAGCATGCCATAAGCGTAATGGCGCGAAACGTCGCCAATGTGCATACAGGCAAGGCGGTGGCGTATCTGGAGAACAAACTTCGCGAACGCGGATATTCTATCTTTTTATATGGAACAGACTGCGACCAAGAGGCCAAAGAACGCTATATTAGAGAATCCATATCCAAAAAGACCGACGCAATTATATTTGTAGGCTCTTTGTTTGCCGATGTGTCCGAAAACTCAAAATTAGAGCTATATGCCTCCAAAACTCCTATAATCCTTATCAACGGCCAAACAAATATCGAAAACGCTTATAGCGTGGTTTGCGATGAGTATGAGGGCGTAAAAAATATAATAACGAGCTATTACAAGAACAACAAGACCAAGATCTTATATTTATACGACGTTGTCACGCAGAGCGGTAAATTAAAACTACAAGGCTATAAAGACGGTTTAAAAGCCTGCAAATTGCCGCTAAATAAGGATTTGATAATTAATTGTCAGCGCGATTTAGAGGGCGCTTACAACGCCATAACGGAAGCGTTAAATAAAGGGTTAAAATTTGATTCGATTATTTGCTCCGAAGATATTTTGGCCGTAGGCGCGATCAAGGCGCTATATGATAAAGGTATAAAAGTGCCCGATGACATTGCAGTCACAGGTATGAACAATTCTATAATCAGCGACTGCTGTATCCCCTCTATAACCAGCTTGGATAACAAAATTGTAGATTTATGCGAACTTGCGATTCAGTCTCTAGAAAAATTATTAGATAAAGAAGATATTCCTAAGGTTCAAACTATCAAGCCTGAATTGGTTATAAAACAGTCTTATGTTCCCGTTGAATAAAGCTTTCTATATATAAAATCAATAGGCGCTCAAACAGAGCGCCTTTTTTAATGATCTATGGGGCGCTTTTTAAAGCGCCCCATTTTGTCTTTTGTATTTATTTTTATTCTTTTGTAAAATTATTCGCCTTCGGGAGCGGGTGTTTCAGGCGTATTGGAAATATATTCGGCATATAGCTTAAATGTATTGCCTTCTTTTACAACGCGCCAGTTAATAAACGTCTTGCCCTCGACTTGATAGTCCTCTAAAGCCGGAGGCGTAGCTTGTTCGCCGAAAGAAACGGTTTGAGAAGTTTGACCGTTAATTGAGATAGCTTCGTATTCTCCGTCGGCGACTTCTTTGTAATAAATTACTGTGTATTCAATAGGAGATAGTTGCGCTACAAAATTGGTGTCTTGGGTAATGTTTTCAAGAGATTTATCCCAGGTAACTTCATAACCCAAAACATAATAATTAGGATTAGGCGCGGTCATTCCATGAACAACTTGAGCTTCGTAAATCAAAGTCTCGCCGTCTTCTTTGTAGAATCTTACGGTATGTTTTGTTTGGATATTGTAGTTGACGTTAATAACTAAAGTATCGCTAATAGAGGAATCGGCTATGTAAGATACTTTAAGAACGGCATAACCCGAAGTATTTTCCGCTGCGTAGAACACGCCGTCTTCTAAAGCGTATTCGGTTTCGTCTAAGTCGGTTTCTATAACTTCCCATACGAAGTAGTCCTCGCTTATTCCTGCAGGAGTGGTTGTAAAGCTCAATGTTTCGCTAGAACCGGCCACAATTGCGCGTTCTTTGTCGCCGCTGATGCTTACGCCTTGAACGTCAGGAAGAACGGTAACGGTTACGGTATCATAAACTTCTTCCGATTCTTCCCATTCTACTCTGACTACAGCTGTTCCGGGGGTTGCGCCCGCGGTAAAAGTTCCGTCTTGAGTTATCTCAGCGCCTGTTGCCGTAGCGCCCGATTCTATAGACCAAACGACATTTTTGTTGGTAGCGTTTTCGGGTAGAATTGTGACTTCAAATTTGCGGGTTTGGTTAACCTTTACGCTGACTTCGGAGTCGCCTTGAATAGTAATCGATTCGACATCAACAATAACTTGGTCTTCGGTTATATTAATAGTTACGGTGTCTGATTTTGTGCTATCTTTTTGAGATGTAGCGCGCAAAACCGCTGTTCCGGGAACATTGCCTGCGCTGAATACGCCTGTGTGAGAAACGGTAGCTTCGGTAGCGGTCGCGCCTTCGTCAATCGACCATTCGACGCTTTGGTCCGCTTTTGCGGGAGTGATGGTCGCCGTAAAAGTCATAGTTTGGCCTACTTTGAGGTTGACCACGCTCTCGCTATTTATTTTTACGCTTTCCACATTAGGAGCTTTTTCGCCGCAGGCTATTACAAACGCCAATACAAAGATTGGAACGATAAGTATCAGACTAATTTTCTTAATTATATTTTTCATATTCTCCTCCCAATTATCCAATTAGTTCGGTTTGAATTTCAAATTCGATGTCATCCACGACTGTTAGCGTGATTTTGTTCTTGCCAAAGCCCGCAGCTTCCAAACCGTTTTCAAGCAAAGTCATCTTGTATCCGGCATCCAATACGAAATAGAATGTAACGCTATCGCCTTGAGCGATTGTATAGGTGTCTTGAACCAAGTTAAAACCTGCGTCATAAATTCTAACCGTATCGGGGAAATCAAATGTGATAGTCCTAGCTGCCGCAAAAACAGGTTTTATTTCAATATCTTGAGCTATATTGTTGATATAAAGTTTGCCGTTAATTACTTTTTCGGTCATATCAACGCCGTTTACGGCAACGGATTTTAGAACATATCCTTCGTTGGCGGTAAACTCAGCAACAACCGTTCCGTATTCGCCTACCTTAGCGGTCTCTGTTCCATCAGGCAATTTTACGGAAACTTGTCCGTTTTGGTCTTGATTTACGCTTACTGCGTATTCGATATCGGTAAACGAAATATAAGGTCTGCAAAGTTTGCCGTTTAAAATTTCAATGCTTTCTTTAGAACCGAATATTATATAAGGTTCGGAAGTGTAAGTGCCAGTCAAAATCAATGTTACGGTATTCATGCCTATTGACTTTTGAGCTCTTAAATAATCGCTGATATTAAATGCATACCAGTTGCTGCCTTTGGATACTCTAAACGGGGTTTCATTAACCTTAGTTGCGCCAGCAATATTGATAGAACCGTCTAATGTGATGTTTTGAGAAATAGGCATATCTTCCCAGGTCTTTATATTGCCTTCCCAATCTGCTTCGTCCCAATCCGCAAAGTTAACGCCCCAAATGGTTATTAAAACTTCTCCGGATGTAAAGCTTGTATTTGCTAAAGAGGCAAGATTTAATAGAGCCCCTTTGGTGATATCATAATTAGTGATATCAAATTTCAAATAAGACATTCTGGTGGAAGAGCCTAAGCTGCCTGCTGTTTTTACTCTTATTTGGGTTTTATCTATTTGCGCATTACTAGGGCTTAAAGTTGCGTCCGCTAAAGGATATATTATATTGGTAAGGGTTGTCTCTTCAAAGACTACTTCAATATTGATATTATTTGATATATTGTTAAATCTTAATTGATATTCTTCAAGTAATTCTAAAGCGTCTTCACCGTCAACCTTTAGCGAGCTGATTTCATAGCCAGCGTCGGGGACAATCTTGAGTGTAATGCTATCCCCTTCTTTAACAACATATTTCTTAACGCCGTCTTCTTCAACTAATTCGCGGCTGGAATATATTCCGCCTTTACCCGTTATGTCTAAGTTAATATCATAAGTAGGTTCTGTGGGTTGGTAGTTAAATTCTATGTAAGGTCTAAATTCTTCTTGAGCATTATGAGAATAGAAATATAAGCTGCCTGAACCGCCTGAAGCATAGGTCATAAAGGACAGCACATAATCTACTAAAAATCCGCCCTGTTCGGTGTTGTAATTTTCTATTGTATATCTGATAACCTCGGTAATGTCAAGTCTGACTTGTCCAACACCGGCGTCCGTCAAATCATATGCTTTTTGAAGGGAAGCTATATTCGCGTTATTTATTTGACTTCTTATAGGGTCGTTCCAGTTAAACGCATCTTTTTCAGCTCCTTCAGCATTCCAAACGTCGTTTGTAGAATATCTTACCGTAATCTCTTTGTTGTCGGGAACTTGGGAAAGATAAAGCACTAATTCGGCGCGATTTACAGGCTGATCTGAACTTAGAAATTCGGTTACGTCAAATTGCAAAAATGCGTATCTGCCCGAAGTGGCGCCTGTTAATTGAAATATTTCCGCTTTATTATAAATAGCGGTTTTATTGTGGGAACTTACATAAGTTCCGTGCGTCATATAGTAACGCGTATTGATCTCACCATTTGCCCCCGCAGTCTTTGTAGGATAGCCTAGTCCGAACAACGCAAGACAAAGGCAAAATATCATTAGTAAACTAATGGTCTTCTTTTGTGTCTTTGCCATAATCATTTTTTCCTCCCTAGTTAATTTCTCCAAAAACATTTTATCTTATGTAAAATAAGCTATGTAATGGGTTACAATGTAAGGGGTTACATTATTGCATATTACCATTAAATTCATTCCTTGTCAAGATATATTTTTTTATGTATAAAAAATATTTAAAATAAGAACGCTTAAGATAATATTTTTTTAAGGACAACAAATCATTTTAGTAATCGCGTATAAAGATAAACCTTATAAATTGACTTTGACGCTAAATGGTGTTAAAATAATTTCTACAAATGTAAGGGGTTACATACCCCGATAAGAACTAATGAGGAGAATACAAGGGAGGACAAATGAAAAGATTATTTGGTTTTTTATTAGCAGTATTTTTAGCTTTTCAACTATTTAATTTTGGTTCTTTAAAGTCGGCTTCGGCCCAGGATTCCGATTTATACGATTTAAGCGAATTAGCGTCAGATCGATTAAAGCAATTTACCTGGACAGACACAAACCTTAATATCGATGTTAACATAAGCATCTATTCCCGCTCTCAAGGCGAGGGAGATGTCATTGTTTATGTAACCAATCACGCCAACGAAAGAATCGGACAAGAACCCGATAAGGAAATTATCGAGGACTTTTTGGAAGAAGGCTATCACGTAGTAGTCGCCGATTATATGGGCAATCCCCTAGCGGTTTCGCCCGAAATGGACGCAGGCGTTTTTGAGATACGTAAAAATGTAGAGAATAACAACTTTTTTAGCTCTCTTAATATTTCGACTAAGCAATGGCAAGCCTATCTGCTTCCCGGCGGATACAGAATGTTGCGCGACGGTATGTATTGGGAAATAGACAAACACGGCTCATTCGGCACCAAAGAATATGTTATGAAATTATGGAATGAATATATCGTTCCTAATTTTAATAAAGAGCCTGTTACCGATCCCGATCAAATGACCAAACCTGACGGCAGTCCTATTGATTGGAAATTAAGACTGGATATTTTCTATCCATCTCAACCAAAAAAAGACACGCCTGTAATGATGTTTCAAGCTTCCAACTCTCCCAGAAACAGAGTTCTGTCAAACGACAATCGTTATCATTACATAGGTTTTATGCTTCAAGGATATACGTTTGTTAATTATGACCATAATTATCAGCCTCTAGCAAGAACGGATCATTACGGTTATTGGGATAAATACACTTTAGACGACCACAACGGTATAAAATCAAATACCGCGGCGGTCAGATTTGTGCGAAAGATGGCAGAGGAGCTCGGTTTTAACGCTGATAGAATAGGCGTTTGGGGACATTCCAAGGCTTCGTATGGCCCTGCGCTTTTGGCAAACCCCAACCACGCTGAAAAATCGGAGTGGTCAAAGTTTAGCGGATATCCTTCGGGAACGCCCGAGCCTCAACCTTGGCAAGAATATTCAAGCGTAGTTCAAGCCAGCTATCAATCTATGGGCAACGGAACAAGAAGGCACGAAAAACTGGTTACCGACAACAACGTGCCTACCTTAATAGCTTGCGGCGATAAAGACGAATACGGCGCATGGGATTATTGGCCAGATTTAAAAGCCAATTATGAAAACAGAGATTTGCCTCATTTGGCGCTGGGAATGCTCGGACTTGGACACACATATCCTTTCGGATATGACAACGAGCTGCAAATTGACAGATATAAAATCTGCTTCGACTTCTTTAACGGCTATCTTAAGCCCGACGTAGCTCCCCCGTTGTTGTATGTCACCCCCGCAAACGGCACTAGCAAGGTTTCGCTTGACAAATCTATAACTATAAAATTTGCAAGATATATGAACCCTCAAAGCGCTCAAAGCAATATCTACTTGCTCGACGAATCGGGAGAAAGAGTTCAAGCAAACATTCAAGCAATCCAAAAGAACACGACCTTTGTTTTGACGCCCGCTCAGCCTTTAAGCAAAGACCATACTTATACTATCAACATAAACCAAAACTTAGAGGACGCAAACGGAATTAAGTTCGGACAAACAAAGACTTTTGAATTTAAAACAATAGACGACAGCATAACCGTTGTCGCCTCCGCCGACGCGCATATATCATACGGCAACGCTTCGGGCAATGCGGCAGGCTCTAATTACGGCCCGGACGCCAGCCTGTCGTTGAGATGGTGGGCGCAAGGCGGCGCGGGAGGCAGAGAATGGAACAGAAAGGCTTATTTGAAATTTGATTATGACAATATCGGGGAAGCCACAAAAGCCTTTTTAAATCTTACCACCGTTACTCAAGCTACCGGCTCGACTATATATGTTTATGGACTAAAAGAACAATATGTAAATTGGCAAGAAGACAAAATCACATGGAACAACGCGCCCGGAAACGACTTAAGCGGCGGCTCCATACTTACCGATTACGTTTATGGCGGAGAGCCTATCGCGTCCTTTGTCAATGACGAGCTAAAAAAATATACGCTTGATGTTACCGACTACATTCGCAGCCTAAACGGTAAAACCGCGTCGTTTATATTAATTAGACAACGCGCAAACGCCGGAAACGATTATGTTATGAGCAAAGAGGGCGCCAACAACAATTTTGATATGGCGCCGCATCTTACATTATCAATGGAAACAGGCAAGCTAGCCTTAAAGGAAGATTATTCGGGCAATATATCTTTAAACGGCGATAAGATAAATATACCTCAGGGAGCCAAAGTAAAAGATTTACTTGAAGCGTTTAGCGTGGATAACGGTCTTGGAACCATCACCGTTTATAAAAATATGTTGAAAAATACGGTAATATCCGACCCCGAGGCAGAGCTTGAAAAAGGAATGATAATAACAAGCTCGACTTCTAAAGGCAGCAAATCTTTTAATTACTCCTTGTCAATTACGGCAATGGTGGAAATTCCGCAAAATATACCTACCCTTGTATATAACGGCACGGAACAAACTTTGATATTGCCCGGCGTTAACGAATACTATTCGATAACAGGCAACAAAGCTACCAACGCCGGCACTTATACCGCTACCCTTACCCTTCTAAATGAAGATTTAGTTTGGTCGGACGGTTCAAAAGAGCCTAAAGAAATCAGCTGGACGATCCAAAAAGCCGTAATTAGGATTGAAAACATCAGCTTTGAGGACGGAACCTTTATATATAATGGAAAAGAAAAAAATATCTATATAAGCGGCACATTGCCTAAAGGCGTTAGAGTAGAATACATCAATAACGGCAAAATTGAGCCGGGCGAATATACCGTAACCGCGCGGTTTATAATCGACAATGAAAATTACACGGTAGATGGCGAATTACCCGAACTTACCGCGAAATTAACGATAACTTCACCTAACAAAAAATCGGGTTGTTCGTCCAGCGTTAACGCGCTTGGCTTCATATCAGCCCTTGCCGCAATGGCGGTGCTCTTTATAAAGAAATACAGCGTTTAATAAACAACAACCCCCTTTGAATCAAAGGGGGTTATTTTTTTACTTATTAAAAAACCCTCTCATATAAGAGAGGGTTTTATTATTATTCGGTTTTTTGAGCGAGTTGTTGATAAGTTCTAAATCTTTCTTGAGCGTCGGCTTGCGCTTTTTCAAACAGCTTTTGCGCAGCCTCGGGGTTGGTCTTTTGCAATGCGGAGTAGCGAGTTTCGCTCAAGATAAATTGCTTATAGTCGCCCGTAGGTTGTTTTGAGTCTAGAACAAAAGGATTCTTGCCTTCAAGCGCAAGGTCGGGATTGTATCTGTATAGATGCCAATAACCGCTCTCGACAGCCTGCTTGGTTATCAACTGGCCGTTGGACATATCGATGCCGTGGTTGATACATGTAGCGTATGCGATAACCAAGGAAGGTCCTTTATATTTTTCGGCTTCAATCAAGGCTTTGATGAGCTGGTTCATGTTGGCGCCCATAGCTACTTGCGCCACATATACATAGCCGTAGCTCATAGCCATCATGCCAAGGTCTTTCTTCTTGGTGAACTTGCCGCTTGCGGCAAACTTAGCTACCGAACCTGTGGGGGTTGCCTTGGAGGCTTGACCGCCGGTATTGGAATATACTTCGGTGTCAAGAACCAATATGTTCACGTCAGCGCCGGACGCTAATACATGATCTAGACCGCCAAAGCCGATGTCGTATGCCCAGCCATCGCCGCCGATAATCCATATCGACTTCTTGATTAGGCATTCTTTGTTGTCGGCAATTTCGGTCAAGAGCGCCTTTAATTCGCCGCTTGCTTCTGCTGCCGCTTTATCTATAAATTGCTTGATTTCTTCGCTGGGCGCTTTGGACGCTTCGCCGTCCTCTTTAGCTTCAAGCCATTTTTCAAATGCGGCTTTATATTCTTCAGCTACGCCAAGCTCAATAGCCTTTTTCATATTTTCGGCAAGCTTATCTCTTCTTTGGGTATAAGCCAGACTCATACCGTAGCCGTATTCGGCGTTGTCTTCAAACAAGCTGTTAGCCCAAGCGGGACCTTCGCCTTTAGCGTTCTTAGTATAAGGAACCGTAGGCGCGCTGCCGCCGTAAATGGAGGAGCAGCCCGTAGCGTTGGCGATTATCATGCGGTCGCCGAACAATTGGGTAACGAGTTTCACATAAGGGGTTTCGCCGCAGCCCGCGCACGCGCCCGAGAACTCGAACAGCGGTTGACGGAACTGGCAGCCCTTAATGGTGTTGATATTATATAGATTGTCAATAACAGGCAATGTCAAAGAGTATTCGTAATTTTCTTTTTCGGCCTTGACCATTTCTTCAAATTCTGTCATAACCAAAGCCTTATTCTTGGACGGGCAGACATTAGCGCAGGAGCCGCAGCCCGTGCAATCCAAGGGGCTAACCTGGATTTTGAATTGGTAATCCTTTTGGCCTTGAGCTGTCAATGTTACGAAGCTTTCGGGCTTGTTAGCCAAAGATTCGGGCTTAGCCAAGACAGGTCTGATAACAGCGTGAGGGCAAACCATAGCGCACATGTTGCATTGGATACAGTTTTCGGGTATCCACTTGGGAACGGTAGGCGCTATGCCTCTCTTTTCAAACTTGGTCGTGCCCGTAGGAACGGAACCGTCGGCGTTAAACGCGGATACCGGCAAGGTATCGCCTTTTTGCGCCAAAATTACGCTTATGAAGTTCTTGAAGTATTCGTCTTCTATGTGGGAAGAAACATCCGCGCCTTCTGTAGTGGTCGCCCAGCTTTCGGGATATTTAATCTCTACTAGCTGGCTGGTGGCCATATCGATAGCGTCCCAGTTAGCTTTTACTATTTTTTCGCCTTTTTTGCCATAGGATTTTTGCGCGGCGTCTTTCATATATCTTTCGGCGTCTTCGTAAGGGATAATGTTGGCCAGTTTAAAGAAAGCTGCTTGCATTATAACGTTAATGCGGTTTCCTAGTCCGACTTCTTCGGCTATCTTTCTAGCGTTAACATTATAGAACTTAATCTTCTTCTTTGCGATTTGGTTCTTAACCGAGGCGGGCAGCTCTCTTTCCAAAGCCTCTAGATCCCAGTGGGAGTTTAGCAAGAACGTGCCGCCTTCTTTCAAATCGCCTACCATGTCATATCTGGTCACATACGAAGGGTTGTGGCAAGCCACAAAGTCCGCTTGGTCGATTAGATATGTGGATTTAATGGGCTTGTGTCCAAAACGCAAGTGCGAAATCGTCAAACCGCCCGATTTTTTAGAGTCATATACGAAATAGCCTTGAGCATACATATCGGTGTGGTCGCCGATAATCTTAATGCTGTTTTTGTTGGCGCTAACCGTGCCGTCCGAGCCTAAGCCGTAGAACTTGCAGCGAACGGTGCCTTCGGGGCTTGCGTTGACGAACTCGTCGCAGTCAAGCGACAAGAAAGTAACATCGTCTTTAATGCCAACCGTAAAGTGATTCTTAGGTTGAGCGCTTTCAAGATTTTTATAAATAGCGTTAACATGGGCGGGGTTAAATTCTTTAGAACCCATACCATATCTTCCGCCTACTACGGTCAAATCGGTAATTCCGTGTTCTTTTAGAGCGGCCAAGACGTCTTGATATAAAGGCTCGCCTACTGCGCCGGGTTCTTTGGTTCTGTCCATAACGGCAACTTTCTTAACAGTCTTAGGCAATGCGTTTACAAACGCCTTGGTGTCAAAAGGTCTGTATAGTCTTACGCGGACAACGCCCGTCTTTTTGCCTTTTTTGTTGAGATAATCAACGGTTTCTTCAACAGCTTCGCCGCCGCTGCCCATAATAACGATTACGTTTTCAGCATCGGGAGCGCCGTAATAGTCGAACAAGTTATATCTTCTGCCCGTTAGTTTATATAATCTGTCCATTTCCGCTTGGACGATTGCGGGAACAGCGTCGTAATATTTGTTTGCGGCTTCTTTGTTTTGGAAGAAGATATCGGGGTTTTGGGCCGTGCCGCGTTGGATAGGCCTTTCGGGATTTAAAGCCAATTCTTTAAACCTCTTGACATCTTCCATATCTACTAGAGATTTTATCTCGTCGTATTCTATGCCGTCTATCTTGCTGATTTCGTGGGAAGTTCTAAAACCGTCAAAGAAATGCAGGAAAGGAACTCTGCTCTTTAGGCTAGCTAAATGCGATACCAGCCCTAAGTCCATAACTTCTTGAACCGAACCTGATGCCATCAAAGCAAATCCGGTTTGTCTGGTGGCCATAACGTCGGAATGATCGCCGAATATGGAAAGCGCATGACCCGCTACCGCGCGCGCCGAAACATGTATAACGCAAGGCAATAATTCGCCCGCGATTTTATACATGTTGGGGATCATCAATAACAAACCTTGAGAAGCGGTAAACGTTGTGGATAGCGCGCCGCAAGCCAGGCTTCCGTGCAAAGCGCCGGCAGCGCCTGCTTCTGATTGCATCTCTGCAATCTTTAAAACCTGTCCAAAGATATTTTTGCGTCCCTGCGAGGCCCATTCGTCGCAGTATTCGGCCATGGTAGAGGACGGTGTGATTGGATAAATCGCAGCAACTTCGGATAACGCATACGCCACATGCGCCGCCGCAGCGTTGCCGTCTATGGTCATTTTTTTCATTTATATACCTCCAGCCACGCTCTAAAAGCGTTAAAATTTTTCATAATAAACCTTTATCATTATAAAATGTTTGACCCATTAAGTCAATGCATTAGCAAAGTTTTTATAGTGTTTAAACTATCAAATTGAGTATAAAAACCAATATTTTTTTCGCCAAAATGTTTTATATAAAACTAAAAAGGTTTATTATGAGCTAAAAATATTAATTATAATAATTCAATCCCGAATAACAGCTGTGACAGCTTAAGCCGTTTTCGGCGGCGCATCTGTCGCACAAAACCGCACCGCAGGTGTGGCAAGTCATAAGGTTTTGAGCGTCCAATAAGTTGCTGCAGTTAGAACAAACGATCTTTCCCATTTTTTGTTCCTTCGTCCTTTAATTTTGTATTAATGTTAGTTTATCTTGGCGGCCAAAATTTATGTAAACTCTCATTAACCAAAAAACTGCCTTTTTTTATGAAACCTGACAATTTTAGCAAAGAATCTTAATATAAAATGAAAGGCAACCCCTTATGGTTATTTAGCACAAAAAAACAAAACCCTATTGAAATCGCCAATATCAATATAGTATAATGAAAAAAACAAAAAAGAATAGGGAGGAAATGATTAGAAATGATATCTTTAATCTACGGCGGCAAGGGCTCGGGAAAAACGATTAAGTTAATCGAAACCGCCAATAAAGCCCAAGAAACCAACGATGGCGCCGCCGTATATATCACTACTCACGCAAAACATTCCATCCAAATCAAACCTACAATAAAATTTATAGACGCGCTAGAATACGGCATAAATACAAAAGAACAAGCAATAGGATTTATAAAAGGTATTCTTGCTTGCAACAGCGACATAAATTATGTTTATATCGACGGATTGGCTTACATGGCCAACCTTCCCGTAGAGGGAACCAAAGAATTATTTGAAGAAGTCGAAGCAATCTCCCAACAACTTAATGTGAATTTTGTAATAACCGTAAGCTCGGAAACTTTACCCGATTTTTTACAAAAATATAACAAATAGAATTTGGACATAATCCTTCTTTTTATGTATAATTGATTAAAACACATAAAAAGAAGGATAAGCATGCGTTATATAAGCACCAGGAATAAAAATCATTCCGTTTTGTCTTATCAAGCCATAATTGACGGCATAAGCCCGGACGGCGGGTTGTATGTGCCCGAAGAATTGCCGCGGCTGGAACCGGGCGACCTAAAAAAACTTATGGCTATGGATTACGAAGGCAAAGCGGTTTTTATTTTAAAGACCTTTTTGCCCGAGTTTAGCGAAGACGAATTAAGAGAATGCGTCAAAAAATCCATATCCAGATTTGAAGACAACATCGTCGCGCCCATTGTAAAAATTGACGACTCGGTTTACGCGCTGGAGCTGTGGCACGGGCCTACCTGCGCTTTTAAAGACGTCGCGCTTACTATCCTTCCCGAATTGCTTCAAACAGCAAAACAAAAGGCGGGCATAAAAGAAGATATTTTAATCCTTACCGCCACGAGCGGCGACACCGGCAAGGCCGCGCTAGAAGGCTTTAAAAATGTTAAAGGCATCAAAATAGCCGTCCTCTATCCTACCGACAATGTGTCCGAACATCAAAAGCTTCAAATGATGATTCAAGACGGCGACAATGTCCTGCCGCTAGGAATTAAGGGCAACTTCGACGACGCGCAGACTACGGTCAAAAAGATTTTTTGCGACGCCGACTGCATAGAGCAATTTAAAAAAGCGGGGTATTTATTGTCCTCCGCAAACTCTATCAACTGGGGACGCTTGCTCCCTCAAATAATATATTATTTTTCCACCTATCTTGATTTATGGGAAGTGGGCGAAATACAAGAGGGCGAAAAAATTAATTTCGTAGTGCCCAGCGGAAACTTTGGAAATATCCTGGCAGGATTTTACGCAAAGCAGATGGGTTTGCCTATTAATAAACTTATTTGCGCAAGCAATAGCAATAATGTTTTGACAGACTTTTTGACTTCTGGAAGATACGACGCTTGCAGAGTCTTGCAAAAGACGATTTCGCCTTCTATGGATATATTAATAAGCTCTAACACCGAAAGACTTATTTTTGAAATATCCGCAAGAAACGACGAATTGACTTCTCAAAGGATGAAAGATTTGTTTAATACGGGCGAATATGTCCTAACTGAAGACGAGCTGAAGTATATAAGAGAAGCGTTTTACGCGGATTACGCCAACGACATCCAAACCAAAGAAACTCTGCATAACGTATTCATAGAAAAAGACTATTTATGCGATCCGCATACCGCGGTGGCGGTAGCTGTTTACAACAGCTATCTGTTAAGCGAGGAAGACTTCTCAAAGACCGTTATAGTCTCCACCGCAAATCCTTATAAGTTTGCTTCGGATGTCCTAGACGCGCTTGGATATTCCGTCCCCGACAGCGACCATAAGGCAATCTTAAAATTACAGTCCAAGACGGACACAAACGCGCCCGAGGCTATTATAAAAGCGTTTGAAAGACCGATTTTACATAAAGAAGTTTTGGAAAAAGAGCAAGTGTTTAATAGATTGCTAGACTTTGTAAAATAAAATAAGGACAGACAAGGATATGGAAGAGCAAAAAAAGGTTTTATTTAGCGGCATTCAGCCCAGCGGTTATCTTACCATAGGCAACTATCTGGGGGCGTTAAAAAACTTTGTCAAATTGCAAGACCAATATGAATGCTATTACTGCGTGGTTGATTTGCACAGCCTTACGGTTTCGCAAGTGCCCGCCCAATTAAGACAAAACACATATAGCCTAATAGCGCTTTACCTGGCCTGCGGGCTTGATTATAAAAAGAATACCTTGTTCATTCAATCCCATGTGCCCGCGCATTGCGAGCTTGCCTGGATCTTAAGCTGCAACACAATGTTCGGCGAGGCGCGCCGCATGACTCAGTTTAAAGAAAAGAGCGCAAAACACCCCGAAAACGTTAACGTGGGATTATTCAGCTATCCCATACTTATGGCGGCGGATATATTATTGTATCAAGCCGATCTTGTGCCCGTGGGCAACGACCAAAAACAACACCTGGAACTTACGCGCGATTTGGCGATTAGATTTAACAACAAATACAGCCCTACCTTTACGGTGCCCGAGCCTTATATTGCGTCCAAAAAAGACGGCGCAAGAATTATGGACTTGTTGGATCCCGCCAAAAAGATGTCCAAAACGGACGAAAACGGCGCTGTTATGATGCTGGATACTCCGGACGATATACTGCGCAAATTCAAGCGCGCGGTAACGGATTCGGGCAATGAGATAAAATACGCCGCGAACAAACCCGGAATTTCCAACCTTTTGACTATATATTCGGCGTTTACGGGCAAAACTATTGCTGAGTGCGAAAAAGAATTCGAGGGCAAGGGCTACGGAGAGTTTAAAATAAAAGTCGCCGAAAGCGTAATAGAAGGTTTAAGACCCATTCAAGAAGAATATGCGCGTATCGTTAAAGACAAGCAGTTCTTAGACGAAGTCATAGCGGAAGGTCGAGAAAAAGCCCTATACGCCAGCGCCAAGACCTTAAGAAAGGTGTATAAAAAAGTAGGACTTATCGTTTAAAATATGTATGGTTACGTAACCCCCGATAAATCCAAGCTTTATAACAAAGACTTCTTGCTTTATCGCGCTTTTTATTGCGGCGTTTGCAAAGAAACCGCGAAAAATTACGGCAATTTGCCAAGACTAGCGACTAATTACGACATAGCTTTTTTGGGCGTGTTTTTACACGCCTATCTTAATATCTTGCCAGCTTTTTTAAACGAAGGCTGCATTCTTAACCCCTTCGTAAAAAAACATATAGTTAAGTCCAGCCATTTATTAAAAGATATAACCGATTTAAATTTGTTGCTGGTTTATCATAATCTTTTGGACAACAAAATAGACTCGGGCGGATTAAAGACGGAAATAGCCCTAAATGTGTTCAAAAAACACTACCAAAAGTCGTCCCAAAATTTAGCCCAAGTGGACTGCATAATTAAAACCCAGTACGAGCGCCTTCGAGAACTGGAAAGGCAAAACTGCCCCAGCTTAGATCAAACGGCCGATTGCTTCGCCGTAATGCTAAGGGAAAGCGTTTTGGTTATAATAAAAAAACACGGCGGCGATTGCGAAAACCAATACCTAAAAGACTTTTTATATAACCTCGGCAAGCTGGTGTATTTGCTGGACGCGCTGGACGACCTAAACGAAGATTATAAGTCCAAAAATTACAATCCGTTTTTAGCTAGGTTTGGAAACTATAAATCAAAAGAGCAATTTATTGCGGATAATAAGAGCGATTTGGATTTTACATTTAACATAACCATTAATAAGATGATAGAAAACTTCAACCTGCTGCCCATAAAAGAAGGCAGGGATCTGCTTACCAATATTATATATTACGGGCTTAGAAGAAAGTTTTCGCTGATAATGGCTTCCAAAAAGAAACTCAAAAAAGAAAAAATTTAAATTATTATGTTTTGTTGATAATATGTGATATATTAATATTATACTATTTCGTGTTAAGAGGTAATAATGACCAATCCATACGAAGTTTTGAAAATTTCGCCCGAGGCGACGCTTGAGGAAATAGAGCAGGCGTATAAACAATTAAAAGCTCAGTATTCCGAAGATAGATTTCTCGAAGGCGAAGCGGGAAGACAGGGCGCTATTAATCTTATGAATCTTGAAGAGGCGTATAGCGAAATAATGCGCATGCGCCGCAAACAGCAAGCGGAAACAACTTACGGCTCTAACTTAGGCGACATTGACCAGATGATTAAAGACGGCAAAATCGAACAAGCCCAAGCAGAGCTGGATAAAATTTCCGAAAGAAACGCGCACTGGCACTTTTTGCAGTCCATAATTTTTTATAAAAAGGGCTGGTATGACGAAAGCAGAGCGCAGCTGAAACTGGCTCTAAATCTGGAGCCAAACAACGAGCGATATAAAACGGCGTTATCCAGACTTGAACAGTTTATGGCCAGTTCTAACGCCAATCCTTATACTATAGGTCAACCTGAGGCGCAAGGACAGGCGCCCGAGCCTCCGGACGCGGCGATGGGTTTAGCAAATTGCTGTACTACGCTGTGTTTGTTGGATTGCTGCTGTAATTTGATGAGATGTTGTTAAACAAGTCTAAAAAAATCGCTTATACGGCAATATTGACCGCTTTGGGCGTAGGCTTTATAATGCTGGGCGCTTTTTTGCCCCTTTCTTTCGTGCCTTTTTTGGGCGCGGCGCTTTTGTTATATTATCTTTTTGAAAAATGCGGGATACTTTACGGGCTGATAAGCGGCATTTGCGTATCTTTATTGTGCGTTTTATTTTTGGGCGGCGCCAGCATCGCGCAAGTCGTGCCTTATATGGTCTTGTTCGCGCCGCATAGTTTTGCCGCCTATTTTTTGAATAAACTTCAAATAAAAAGAGCGTGGCTTAAATATCTTACCAGATACCTAATACTTCTTCCGTTGTTTAACATTTCGTTATTTACCATTTATAAATTAGCTACCTTTGTATTGTTTGATATGAACGCTTTTGTGCATATCGTGGGCGCGTATTATATTTTGGCCATTATTATGAATGTCGTGTTTATCTTATACGACCAAACCTTCTTTTATATATATAGGCAATTAGTAAAAGCGCGCATTTTCAAATAATCCCTCATTAAAAACCTAAAGTTTGTAATTTTAGACGCAATATGCTATAATTAATTTCATTTAAGATAAGGATTTGGAAAAATATGGGAGAGTTAGTTTCTCCAATAGAGCTTTGGAAAGATTTTAGCGTAAATCTTGACGACGAGAATATTAATATAATAAGCGAAAAAGACTTGGGCGACGGTTATATTCAACGACAACTCTATTTTACCGCCTATCAAACCGAGCGCGGCAAAGTCAGAGCTTTTGCGCAATTTTATTACGATAAAAAAAATAAGAAAGCGCCTGTTATATTCTTTTTGGGCAGCCCCGTTAGATTTTATCAGACCTTAAATTTTATCAAAAACAACCTAAAAGGCGTAAATGTTTTTACAATCGACTATTTTGGATATCAATCCGACTCAGACAGATACACCATTTATCCGCAATGCTTGGAATACGCCAATTTTGAAAAGGCGCAAAACATATTAAACACCGTAAAAGACTCGCCCAAGGAAACGCCGTGGTATGTATGGACTGCTATGGCAAGGCGGGCTTTGACTTTGTTGGAACAAATTCCCGAAGTTGACGCTCAAAAAATAGCTATCCTGGGAATAAAGACCGGGGCTAATCTTGCGTGGAAGATAGGAGCAACGGATAACAGGGCGCGCTGTATAATATCTATGTTTAATACGGGCTGGCTGGGATATGACTTTTTGTATAAAAAGGGTTCGGAATCCGACCAAGAAATTCCCGAAGAAAGAAGTTTATACCTAGCCTCGCTTTCCACCCAAAGTTACGCGCCTTTGGTTAAGACTCCCATTTTGGTTACATTATCCACCAACGATTCAGACGCCACCTTCGACCGCGCGTTTGACACTTATTCGCGCATACCCGAAAATACCGTATCAATGTTGTCTGTCATCCCCTATTCCGATAAAGAAATCTTTTTTGAATATAACGGTACCATAATTAATTGGCTGAAAAATTATTTATTTGGCGCTCAATTATATCATCCCTTCCAACCCGAGCTTACTGTTGTCAACCAAGACAATCAGTTGAGCGTTCAAATTAAGGTCGATACTTCCGTTCCGATTAAGGAAATGAGGCTCTACCAGGCCATTGAAACGCCCGATCCCAGCGTTAGAAACTGGACGAAGTTAAATTGCATAGAAAAAAGCGAAGGAATTTACGAGGCGACCGCCCAGGTTTTGGACGCGAATGAGTATTGCTTTATCTTTGCCAACGCGGTTTACCAAGACTTTATCATAAGCAGCAATATGCACGCCTGCATTCCTTCGCAGATAAATATCGCTAAAGCTAATATAAAGGCCAGCAGATTGGTTTACGACTCTTCTATGGGACTGGATTGCTGGACGGCAGTCGGCGCAAATGAACTTTTCCATCAATGCCCCGAATTGTTTATGGAAAAAGGCGCGCTGGACATGTTGGGCGTGCGCGCTAATATTGGAAACCTAGCTACTTATAAGATAGGCGACCCTAGATTTAAGGGTTATGAAGAGGACCAGCTTCAAATAGGATATTATTCGCCCGTCAACCAAAAAATAACCATAGCGATTAGAAATTATTTTAACGACGGACGGGTATTTGATTATTATTATACCTTTGAGGCGGAAGGCGCGGATATTTGGGACAAGATAACCTTAACCGCATCCGAGTTTAAAAACGAGGACGGCGCTATGCTAAAGAGCTTTGAAAACGCGGTTTTGTTATATATCAAAAGCGAAGACAAGCTTTTGGTAAATAATATACTATGGGTTTGAGGCGATTATGTCGAACGTTAACACCAAAAATCTAGTCACAGGCGCTAAAGCGGTAATGAAAAAAGTACATCCCTGCGGAAGCAATCTGTTTTTGATTACCAGGACGGGCGCGGATGTGAAACTAAAATGCCTGGGCTGCAACCATGTAATTATGCTTGATTTGGTCAAAGCCTTAAAGAGCATAAAAGTCATTTTGCCGCCCGATCCCCAATCTTCGACATAAAAATCCTTTTCTCTGACATAATTGTAACAAATGTATGATATAAATTATTCGAGGCAATAATCCGTGGAGATAACACCTTTAAAAAGAAAGACAAAAGCTATTAGCGCGCTAGATCTTCTTATCATTTTCTTGATATTGTATCTTGCGGTTATCAATATTTATCGCGGATACACGATAGTAGGCGCGTCTATGGAACCGACCTTTCACAACGGCGATGTAATTTTGGTAAATCACTATCCTTTTGATTACCAAAGAGAAGATGTCGTTATTCTTCAAAAGGAAGGGCATCAAGACATTTACATCAAGCGCATAGTTGCGACAGAGGGCGATGTTTTTAAATTTGTAACCGGCGAGATAGAAAACGGCATGTATAAAGTTAGGATGTATTTCAAACAAGAAGACGGCCAATGGGTAGAATACGACGACGGCTTTCCTATGCATGCCACCTCAAGCTTTGGCCCTTCTATCGTGTTCGGCGCCGAATACGCCGTACCCAAAGGATGTTATTTTGTAATGGGCGATAATAGAGACAACAGTAAAGATTCGCGCGCTTTTGGTTTTGTCGCAAAAAAAGAAATTAAAGGAAAGGTAGTTTTGACGATTACTAATAATATCTTCTTAAGATGGATTTTTGCTCGAGAATAATTTGGAGGGATTATTAAATATGAAAATTAAGATTACGGGCGATAGCACTTTGGATTTGTCTAAAGAACTCCAGGAAAAATACGATATATCCTTAATGCCCCTGGAAGTTACTTTGGGGGAAAACACTTTTTATGACGGGGTTAACATAACAAGAGAGGACATTTACAACTTTGAAAAACAAACGGGCAAACTTCCTAAAACAGCGGCTAGAAGCTCTATTGTTTACAAAGAATTCTTTGAAGGCTTTTTAAATCAAGGTTATGACGCGGTAATTCACTTTAATATCTCAAGTTTGTTATCCGCTTCTCATCAATCGGCTTCCCAAGCGGCTCAAGAGCTAAAAAACGTTTACGTAATTGACACGCTTGCCTTATCAACCGGCTCTAGTTTATTGGCCATTTACGCCTATGAATTGGCGCAGGAGGGTAAAACCCCGCAAGATATAGTGGATGCCGTTAACAAAAGAATCCCCTATGTTCAAACTTCTTTTATAATCGATACGTTAAACTATCTCTATAAAGGCGGAAGATGCTCCAAATTACAGCTATTGGGCGCTAATATTTTAAAAATCAAGCCTACAATTATAATGAAAAACGGCAAACTAGACGTAGGCAAGAAGTTTAAAGGCTCTATGGCAAACGTAATAAAAGAATATGTTAACTATATTCTAGATTTATATAATACCCCCGATTTGACGAGGATTTTCGTAACCCACACCGACGCGCCCGCCGATGTCGTGCAGGAAGTTAAGAGTTTTCTAAAAGATAAATACGGCTTTAAGGAAATCTTGGAGACGACCGCAGGAGCCACGGTTACCGCGCATTGCGGCAAGGGAACTTTGGGAATTTTGTATTTCAACGACGGAAAGTAATATAAAATGCCCGATGAAAAATCGGGCTTTTTTAATTTTTATAGGCTGATACGGTTTTTAAAATACACGGTTTATACTATAATTATTGCTATGATTAAGATTGATTTACATACGCATACTAATTTTTCTTTTGACACCACTCAGGATATTTTGGGCTTAATCGAAAGAGCTAAGGAATTAGGAATAAAATACCTTGCCATCACCGACCACTTTGAAAACGGCTCAAAATACGCTACCAGACCGCTGGACATTCCCCTGTATTGTAAAACCATAAATTCATATAAAGAAGCAGCAAAACAGCGCGGCATAGAGTTATTGCTAGGTATAGAAGTAGGCTATATACCGCAAAAAAACGAAGAAAACGCGCGAATAATTGAGGAATTCCCTTTTGACTACGTAATTAACAGCCTGCACGAAATAGACGGCAAAGACTGCTATTTCCCCGAATACCACGAAGGCAAGGACAAGTTTACAAGTTATAACACCTATTTTGAAAAGGTTTTAGAGAGCGTGGAAGCGCCATATTATTATAGCGCGATCGGGCATTTAGGTTATGTGGTTAGAAAAGCGCCGTATAATCCTAAAGAGTATAAATATTCCGAATTTCAAGACATTTTGGACATAATACTAAAAAGAATCATAGTAAAGCAAAAAATTCTGGAGATTAACTCCAGCGCGGAAGGCTTAAGCGAGCCGACAATTCCTAATTTGGAATTAATAAAGAGGTATTACGAACTGGGCGGAAGGCTGATAACCTTCGGCTCTGACGCCCATAGAGCTCAAAAGCTGAATGAAAATTTCGAGCTAATACACGGCATGTTAAAAGATATAGGTTTTAAATATTTTACGGTAGTAAAAAACCGACAACATTTAGAAATAGAAATATAAAAAAATCGGCCTAATTTTAGGCCGATTTTTTTTATCTATTATCCTACCGAGCCGGTCATATCCATTTTTAACAGCTGGTTTAGCTCGATAGCGTATTCCATAGGCAATTCTCTTGAAAACGGCTCTATAAAGCCCAAAACTATCATTTCGGTAGCCTGCTCTTGCGTTAAGCCTCTGCTCATTAGATAAAATAATTGGTCTTGGGATACCTTGGATACTCTCGCCTCGTGCTCTAAAATAGAAGTTCCGTTGAGTATCTTGTTAAAAGGTATGGTGTCAGATTTTGACAGTTCGTCCATTATGAGCGTATCGCATTCGACATGGCTGTAAGAGTGATGCGCGCCCTCTGCGTGCACGATTTCGCCGCGGTATGTCGCATTGCCGCCGTTTTTTGAAATGGATTTTGAGATTACGGTGGAAGACGTGTGAGGAGCCAGGTGAATCATTCTGGAACCGGCGTCTTGAATCTGGCCTTTGCCCGCTACCGCTATGGATATAGTCGTGCCTACCGCTCCTTCGCCTTTTAGGATTACGGCGGGGTATTTCATCGTCAATTTAGAGCCCAGGTTGCCGTCAATCCATTCCATAACCGCGTCCTTGCCGCAAACCGCTCTTTTGGTAACCAGGTTATACACGTTGTCAGACCAGTTTTGAATGGTGGAATAGCGGCATCTTGCCCCGTCCGCCACAAAGATTTCTACCACTGCGGCGTGAAGCGAGTCCTTGCTGTATTTGGGAGCGGTGCAGCCTTCGACATAATGCACAAACGCGCCTTCGTCCACTATTATCAAAGTTCTCTCAAATTGCCCCATTTGCTCGGCGTTCATTCTAAAATAGGACTGCAGGGGTTGTTCGAGTTTGACGCCCTTAGGCACGTAGATAAAAGAGCCGCCCGACCAGACAGCGCTGTTTAGACTTGCGTATTTGTTGTCGTCAAAGGGCACCAGCTTTCCGAAATATTCCTTGAACAAATCGGGATAGCGTTTTAGCGCGGTGTCAGTATCCAAGAATATGACGCCCTTTTGCTCCAATTCCTGCTGAATCGAATGATAAACCATTTCGGATTCGTATTGGGTAGCAACGCCCGCCAGATATTTTTTCTCGGCTTCGGGCAGGCCAAGAGCGTCAAAGGTCTTTTTTATCTTTTCGGGCACTTGTTCCCAAGTATTAGCCACTTTATCGCTGGGTTTAATATAATACGTGAGCTGATCTTCTTCCAACTTTATTAAATGATTAGCCCAGGCGGGAAGTTTTGAATTGATGTATTGATAATAGCTCTTAACTCTAAATTCGGTCATCCACTGAGGTTCGCCCTTTATCGCGCTTATCTCTCTAACCCTCTTTTCGTCAAGCCCGCGCTCTAATGAAAACACGCCGACTTGACCGTCGTTAAACCCGTATTTATAATCATCCATCGTTTTTTTGCTCTCCCGTCAGTAGTTCTTTGACAGCATTCCAAGCCAAAGTGGCGCATTTTATGCGCGGCAATAGTTTATTAATTCCCTCCAAAGCGCAGGCGTCGCCTAACTTTTCGCAATCAAAGTCCTGTCTTGTCATCATCTTGCTAAACTCTTGAGCGATGTCCAGCGCTTGGGGAACGCTTTTTTCCTTTAGTAACTCGCACATCATGGACGCGCTGGCGCAGCATATAGAGCAGCCGGTGCCCTCGTGCCTTATGTCTTTAATAATATCATGGTCTTGAAGCGCGCCCACGGTCACTATATCCCCGCAAGAGACATTTTTTAGGGTAATAGTTTTGTATCCCTCGGGAACGCTTTTGCCTCGAGGGTTTTGGTAGTGATCCATTATTATTTCTCTAGATAAACTCTCGTCAAAATAGGACATTTATAAAATCCTTCGCTTTTTTTACCGCTTTAATGAATCTGTCAATGTCTTCTTCGTTGTTATAGTACATCAAACTCGCTCTCACCGAAGAATTTATTCCCAGCCAGTTGTGGATTAACTGCGCGCAATGGTGGCCCGCGCGGACGCACACTTTTTCATTATCCAGGACGCTTGCGACATCGTGAGAATGCACGCCCTCTATATTAAAGGTTACCATAGGCGCGTGTTCGTTATTTTCGTTGTAGATAATAACGCCGGGGACTTCGGCTATCATACGTTCAACCATTATTTTTCTTAAATATCTAACCCTCTCGTTGATAGTCTTGTAGCCTATCTCCAAAAAATATTCGATAGCTTTTCCCCAGCCTATCGCCTCGGCTATCATAGGCGTGCCCGCCTCAAACTTATTGGGGATATCCAAATATGTGGTGTGTTCTTTGGTTACTATATCCACCATATCCCCGCCCGTTTCTATAGGGGGCATTATGTCCAGCAGTTCTTTTTTTGCGTAAAGCGCGCCGATTCCTGTAGGGCCCAGCATTTTGTGCGCGCCCAAAGAATAAAAATCAATATCGTTTTCGCCTACCTCTGCCGGGCAGTGAACCGCGCCCTGCGCGCCATCAACTGCAATTACCGCGCCCGCGGAATGCGCGACTTCCGCCAATCCCTTAATGTCGTTTAGCGAGCCTAAAACATTGGTCATATGGGATACGGCGACGAGCTTTGCGCGGGGCGTTATTACGCTCTTTAAATTTTCGGGAGTTACTCTGCCGTATTCGTCCAAAGGGACGAAGACGAGCTTTAAATTTCTTTCCTTTGCCAGTTGTTGGTAAGGCACGAAATTGGAATGGTGTTCCGCCTCCGAAACGATTATTTCGTCGCCTTCTTTTAAGAGTTGACCGTAAGAGCGGGCGACAAGGTTTATTGAAGAAGTCGTGCCGCGCGTAAAGATTACCGCTCCGTTTTCCCGCGCGCCCAAAAGTTTAGCCACTTTTTCGCGGGCCAAATCGTATAATCTGGTCGCCTCAAAGCCCAAAGAATCCACGCCTCTGTGGATATTTGCGCCGTTTTCCATGTAATACCTGTCCATCTCGTCAATGACGGGCTTGGGCGTTAGCGTCTGCGCCGCGTTATTTAGATATACCCATTCGCCTTTCTTCAAAAGCGCGAAGTCTTGTCTAAAATCGTTCATAAAACAACCTGTTTGTTAATCGAATTATAAAATCTTATCCTGTCGGGGCGAACCAAAAAGCCTTCAATGCGGGAAACCAAAAAGCCGTAAGCAATCAGATTAATTACCTCTTGTTCGCTTAAGCCCCTGGACATCATATAAAACATTTCGTCCTTGCCTATTCTGCCCACGGTGCCTGAGTGCGAGGCTTGGACATCGTATTCGTCTATAATCAAACTGGGATTGACCTGGGCTTTTGCGGTATCCGATAAGGTTAAGATTTTGCTCTTGTGCGAGCAGTCCGCGCCCGCGCTGCCTTTGTCTATTATGCCTTTAGTGGCAAAACCGCACATAGCGTCCATAACGGTCACGCCGCGGCCTCTGAATTTAACCTGGCTGTTGCCTTCAAGCTGTCTGGTAATAATATTATGGATGTGTTTGTCAGCGTCCTTGGCGAAGCTTACCTCGTTAAGCCGGGCTCTTGAGCCGTTATATAAATCTATGTTCCATTCGTCCGTTATGTCTTGTCCGACAAAGCCGTAATACGCCTCAAATACGCTGTCTTTTGCCAATTTTATATTATGATTGGCCTTTAGGGTTTTGCAATCCGAAAACGCGCTTAAAACAAGTTGAGCGCCCTCTTCAAGCGAATAACTTATATTAACGGCGGGTGTTTTGGGGCAAAACCTATGGGATATATACGCCTTAATATCTTTGCCTATAACGACATTTACTCTGTCTTTTGCGCCTCTAAAGTGTATCCTATAAACGCCGTCTTGGCTTATTTTTATCGTTCTGTAATCTTTCGCGTAAATTAATTGCTTTGCCTTAGCCATTCGTAACCTTCGCTTTCGAGTTTCAAAGAGAGTTCGGCGCCGCCGGTTGCGGCAATCTTTCCGTCATATAAAATATGCACAAAATCGGGCTTGACATAGTTTAACAGTCTTTGATAGTGGGTTATTACCAAAAATCCCGCTTCCTCGCCCCTGTCTTGAGCGTAATCCATAATATTCTTGCCCACGTTTTGCAAAGCGTCTATGTCCAATCCTGAGTCTATTTCATCCAAAACCACAAGGCTGGGGCGAAGCAGCAGCATTTGCAAAATTTCGTTGCGCTTTTTTTCGCCGCCCGAAAAACCTACGTTAAGATAGCGGTTAGGCATATCTTTGCCCATTTCAAGCTTACTGGCCGCCGCCATTACGCTCTTTCTTAAAGAACCTAAAGACATCTTGTTGTCGGGGTTTTGAGAATTATATGCCGTATATAAAAACTGCATGTTTGTAACGCCGCTTATCTCGCTGGGATACTGCATCCCCAAAAACACGCCAAGCCTTGCTCTTTCGTCGGTCGGCATGTGCGTAATATCCGCGCCTTTAAAAACAATCTTGCCCTTGGTTACCTCAAAAGACGGGCTGCCCATAATGACGGCCGCCAAAGTCGATTTGCCGTTGCCGTTGGGCCCCATGAGCGCGTGCACTTCGCCGCCTTTTATTTCAAGGTTGACGCCCTGTAAAATTTCTTTGTCCTTAATCCTAACATGTAAGTCTTCTATTGATAAAATAGTCTTCATAATTCTCCCGCAAAAATTAAATACCCTACCATATTGGTAGAGTTTTATTATATCGCCGTTCTGGTTTTTCGTCAAATAAATAGCTTGCGAAAAAAATAAAAAACACCCTTAAATTAGGGTGTCTAATTTTTATTCTTTTATTTAACGCCTATAAAAGTCCGCCTTGCCCTGCCTTCCAGAATATCTTTTATGGAATATTTTGCGTTGGCTATAAACACTTGGGTGCCGATTTTAATCGGCTCTTTTATATATTCAAGCTTAGTAGCCGCGCCGCCGGAGCCCTTTCGGCTCGTGCCGTGGCAGAGCTTTTTGCATTCTTCTATATTGTCCAATACTTCATACGCATCTTTTCCGCTTATTTCTTCTATCAGCGTCGAAGGATCCTTTGGATCTCTGTATATTCCGTCAACGCTGGTTAAAATCAGCAATATCTTGGTCTTTACCAGGCAGGCAATAAGGCTTGCCGTTTCGTCGTTGTCCACGAGCTCTACTACGTGATTGCCGTTTTTTCTTAACGCGGCGATTTCCATACGCCTGTTTTCCTCGCAAGAGACCGCGTCGTTGTAGTTAATTATGGGGATAGCCTTTTGAGCCACGCATCTATATAATAAGCTTCTTATATGTTCTCTTTTTTCATCGTTGTTAAAGTGCTGGTGTTCGACCAAAACTTGTCTTAAATTATAATTGGGATCGACGAACATTCTGTAAGTCTGCATCAAAATCGCTTGTCCTTGCGCGGCGTAATCCGTCTTATTGTCCTCGTCGTTGCCGTCCAGCTCCTTGCCCATACGCTTGATATAATCGAGTCTGCCTATTTCGGTAGCGCCGCTGGAAATCCAAATTATTCCGGGTTTTAGCTCTTTGCCGATTCTCGCGAATTTGTTATAATCCAGATCGTTTTTTTCTTCGTTAATAAGCGCCATCGAGCCTATCTTGCCCACGAGCTCTATGTCGAATTTCATTAAAAATCCTCGAAAAATAATTATTTAACGCAATATTAGCAATTTTAACAATGTTAGTCAATAAAAAATATATGCTTTTTAATGTGACAAAGCAACAAATATTTTATTTTGGCATTGCTAAGTTGTATATTTTGAGTTATAATTATATAAAAATAAATTAAGAGAAACATACGCTTCATAAGGAATATTTATGACGATTGACCTAGAGTTATACAAGGTATTTTACACAGTTGGCAAGACCGGTAACCTCACCAAAGCGGCAAAAGAACTCTATATAACCCAGCCCGCCGTAAGCCAGTCCATAAAGCAGTTGGAAAACTTATTGGGCGGCCGCCTTTTCGTGCGCACGCCCAAGGGCATGAAGCTGACCGAAAACGAAGGCGAGATGATGTTTGGGTATGTCGAAAAAGCTATCGACCTAATAAGATCCGCCGAAAACAAATTTAGGCAGATGAAAAACCTTGCGGTAGGCGTGCTGCATATAGGCGCGGGCGACAGCCTTATTAAATATCATCTAATGGAAAAAATAAACGAATTCCACGAAAAGCACCCGCAGATTAAAATTCAGCTTACCAACTGCACTACTACGGGCGCGGTGGACTTGCTAAAAACGGGGTTGATAGACGTGGCCTTTGTCAATTTGCCCGTAAGCGATCCCGCCCTAGAGATAATCGAAATAGGCCGGGTTACTGACTGCTTTGTAACCAACAAAAAGCACCAGGCGCTTGCGGAGCGCGTCCAAAGCCTATCTGTTTTGACCGACCACACGCTTATGATGCTGGATAAAAACAGCAACTCCAGAAAGAATGTGCTAAATTTCTTAAAAGAAAACGGCGTCAATGTGACGCCCGATATAGAACTAGGCAATCTTGATTTATTAAAAGAATTTGCCATAAACGGCTTAGGCATAGCCTGCGTAGTAAAAGAATATATTCAAAAAGAATTGGAGGAGGGCGTATTGTTAGAAATCAAAACCGATCCGCCCCTGCCTACAAGAGGAATAGGGCTTGCGGTGCTAAAAGACGTGCCCGCTTCCTTTGCTGTAAGCGAATTTATGTCGTCATTCAAAAAAAAGACAGTTTAGAAAACTGTCTTTTTTATTTGGTCTTGGCCAGAATTTTGCCCAACTCCGAGACATACTCTCCAAGGCTTTTGATTTTATCGTTGTCCGCCTTGGTCAAGAATGTCCTGTTGATTTCTCTTAGCTGTTCTAGGTTGCTGTCTAGCTTTCTTTCGGTCAATTCCAGTTTAAGCTGTTCGATTGTTTGCTTTAGCGCCGCGTTTTCCTCGGCCAGCTTTTTGGCTTCTTCTTCCTTTTTCTTTAGTTCAAGTAACTTAATGTCAAGCGCTTGGTCGTCGCTTGTGTTGGATGTAGCCATTTGAACCAATCTTGCCAATCCCTTAAACAAATCCTTTACTTGCTCATCGTCCAAAGAAGCCGTAATGGTCTTGAGGTTTGAAAACAGCGCGTAATCGTCCATGGGCTCCTCTACGCCGTCGGTCACTATGCTCTTGGTGTAGGGGTTATAGAAGGTTATCTTTTCGGCGCGCAATTGCTTCATTATGCTTTCGGTCTTTTTTCTTTGTCTAAAGACAACGCTTCTGTATTTGTTTTGAAGTCTTAGCATTAAGCTCTTGTCGCCCTTAGCCATTTCGGTAGTAATGCTTCTGACGCTCTTACCCTTGCCTTGCTCTATTAGGATATGTCTTACCAAATCGACAATTTCTTCTTCGCTGAAGGTCTTAAAAGATGTAGTCTTGGACGGCAAGACTTTGATTCCTAACTTTTGTGACATTTCGGGCATTAGGTTGAGTGTCTTAAGATGGGCGTAATAATAGTTGCGCACGCTGTTGGGCTTGCGACCGACTTCTTTCGCCACGGTTTCAAACGCGGTCTTTAATCCCTTGCCCTCTTTTCTCGCTTTGGCGCATAAATCAAACAACCTTTTGGTTTCTTCGACTGTCCATTCCATATAAACACCGCTCCAATATAAATTTGTTGTTTAGATTATGGACACAAAACTTATAAGTTATACATAATTAAGTCTTACATAGGCATAAAATTACAATATGAATAGCCATTTGTATATAATTGGAAACGATAATATGCTAGTTACCGTCAATGGCGTCTTTTTAGGCAACGCGGCGACTCCTATTATTTTTACCACCGAGGAAAACGCGCTGCTGTATTTTTCGGTAATGCCGCTAAAACCCGAACAAAAGCCTTTTGCTTTTTCTTTAAGAGTCAATCGCGAAATGAGTCTGCCCCAGGAATATGGTCATATAGTGTTTTTGCCCGCTAACCGATACGAGTTAAGGCTAAATGCCCCTAAATATAAAGAAACATTTGAACCGCCCATAAAAAAGGTTTTGCAAAAAATTAAGGTATCGGTTAACTCCTCCCAAGCCAATTTTAAAATCATAGATCAAAACAATTTGGACTACTCTAAAATAAGCCAAAAAATAGGAAAAGGATTAATTACTCTAGACGCGGTTGAGAAATCTCAAAATACCGATAGCGTTATTAATCAGCCTGAGACAACTCAATCCGGCAAAACAGGCTCAAAATCCAATAAACCCGTTGCCAATAAAACATATATCGTCAGCCTTATCAACGACGGCGCGGACAGAATTTGCGTTGAATGCGGCAAGGACGCTTTTTATTATACCCTGCCGCAAAACCTAAAAAATCTCACTTTAAAGGCTGAAATCTTAAATAATAATCTTGTCGCCGCCGTTATGGGCGAAAAACAAGACGATGTTTTCAAGGAAAAGTATTTATTGGTAATTAAGGGCAAACCAAATAATTACGAAGTCAAGATAGAAGGATTCTTTGATTTGGTCCACCAGGAAGGCAAAAAGATAAGCGCTCTAACGCTCAACCGCGATATAGCGTTAAGAGGCAAAGTTAGCGTGTTTGACGGTCAAAGCTTGGAAAAGATTGAAGAATACTACGTCTATGTCAACAAAGAGCCTAACCGCACGGACGACATAAGACTGATGCCCATAGCGGTATTTGAGGCGGTAAAGTGCAAAGACTTTGCAGAGGCAAAGTATTACTTAACGGAATCTTTAAACGCGATTTTGACGGAAGAAAAATTGGAAGAGTTCTTCGCTGATTATGTAGATATCATTCCCAATAATTATTATTCGCAGTATCCCCACAGCTTTTTGTTAATAGACAAAAACAATAAAGCTTCTCTTTTTAAGGCAGTATATCGCAATAACAAAATAGACAACTTTTTTGAAGTAGAATTTAAATAATGTTATCAAATTGTTAAATTCTCGCAAAGTAAATGTTTTTTGTGGTATGATATAATTGAAAACAAAAGAGGTGAACGGAATGATCTATTATATAACAGGCATAATCTTATTGCCCGGAATCTTGTTGGCTATTTACGCTCAATCCAAAGTAAACTCAGCTTATTCGAATTATTCCAAGGTTCGCGCGGCCTCTGGAGTAACGGCGTATGAAATGGTTAGAGCTATTTTAAACCGCGCGGGGCTTTATGATATTCAAGTCCAGAAAATTTCTGGAACGCTTACCGACCATTACGACCCACAAGCCAAAGCGATAAGGCTCTCCAGCGGAGTGTTTGACTCCTCCAGCGTGGCCGCGCTTGGAATAGCCGCGCACGAGACGGGACACGCCCTGCAATACGCGGACAATTATTTCCCCATAAAAGCGCGCAACGCTTTGGTGCCCGTGGTTAATTTTACCGCTAGGCTTATGTGGCCTTTGGTGTTTTTGGGCATAATCTTCGGACTTGCTATTCCGGGCAACCCTATCGGCGATATTATCATCTACGCGGGCTTAGTCTTTTACGGCTCTTCTATCCTGCTAAGCTTAATTACATTGCCTACCGAGTTTAACGCCTCGAGACGCGCGACCGCTTTATTGAGCGAATCCGGCATATTGACAAAGGCCGAAACCGCGCAAGCGAAAGAAGTTCTCGACGCTGCCGCCTGGACTTATATAGCCTCGCTGGTAACCGCGCTGCTGAGCATGCTAAGATTTTTTGCGATAATATTTTTATCGAGGGGAAGAAGGAGATAAAATAATTTTTATTATTTGCTATTAAAAAAAGAGATGTTTATTTATACATCTCTTTTTTATTATCTAATGATTAATTAATGTTTCTTTTTCAAAAATTTGTTGTAATTTTTTATAGTAATCAATATTATCTCCTTGCAATTTTCTATATCTACAAATGGATTCAATGATACTAAACAAAAAGATTATAATGATGACAACAAAATTATTTGATATATTAATAGATTGATAATTTATATTAAAAAATCCATAAATAGATAATATAAAACACAAAACAGCAGAAAAGCTTGCCCAATAATTTAGATTTTTCTTGTTTATTAATTCTTTGGTTTCATATTGCCTTACTAATTCTTCAATATCATCTTTATTATCATAAGTTTTTAATAAGGATTTAATTTTTTTTATTTTTTTTCTTGAAATACCTTTATTTGATAAATCTTCAATTAAATTATTATTCTCTATTTTATACTTAATATCATCATAATTAAAATGTATTTTTTCATCAAGAATATAAATTAATATATTAATTATTTTTGACATTAAAATATTATTAATTACAGAACTTAAATTATCTTTTTTAGAATCAATTATTTGGTATAATATTAATTTTTCCTTCAGAACTCTATCACAATTTTCAGCCATCTTAATAAGATTAATATCAAAACAAGTTGCTATTAAAGCAAATGATAATGCAATAATGAAAATTATTTTATCAACATGCAACATTAAAGAAAGCACAAGAAATATTGTTGTGTTGCCTAAAAAATATACTAATGAAATAGGAGATATAATACTATCATCGTCCATATCTTTAATATCTCCTTATACGACATCAAGAAGTTTTGCTATCTTGCCCCACATTAGCATTTGGTTGTTACTTCTTATTATTTTTGCTTTAATTCCTCTATTTCTTTTTCCAACAGTTCGATTTTG
>DATCJN010000049.1:0-3664 GCA_036562755.1 Clostridia bacterium
GAGGAATCGTTTAGAGAGCAAGAGCATTTATTGTGCAAACAGCTCGCCGGCGAAAATGATTTAGTTATTTCCACAGGCGGCGGAATAGTAAAAAACCCTGAGAATATTCAATTGTTAAGACAAAACGGCATTATAATCTGCCTTATGTCCAGCCCGGAACAGATTTACCACAGGATAAAAAACTCAAAAAACCGCCCCCTGCTTAATTGCCCCAATCCTTTGGAAAGAATAAGACAAATTTTGGCCGAAAGAGAGCATTTATATAAAACATTAGCGGACACAGTTATTGTAAACAACTATATGTCCGCTCAAGACACCGCCAAGAAGATAATCGAATACGCACAAAAGGTTTTATAAATCGTGCCGCAACTCTATAGTGGCGTATTTTTTTAGTTTTTCTATATATTTTTCTTCCCCGCAGAGCACTATATCGTCGTTGGCCTCAAAGACTGTGCTGCCGTCGGGCGTGATAATCACGTCATCGCCTCGCTTAATTAAAAGCACGGTTACGTTTTGGCGTTTTCTTAGTTCCAGCTCCATTAGGGATTTCTTTACCCAAAGCTCGGGAGTTTTGATTTCTATAATGCTAAAATTGGGCGTGAGTTTGGCTATGTGCAAAATATTGGGATTGGTCAGCATATCCGCTACCTTTTCGCCCACATATTCTTCGGGGAAGATGACCGCGTCCGCGCCCACTTTTTGCAAAAGCGTTTTGTGCAAGCTGTTGTTGGCCTTAGTCATTACATAGCTTGCGTTAAGCTGTTTGCACAAAAGCGTTACTATTACGCTCGCCTCAATATTGCCTATGCACACTATGCAGGCGTCAAAGTCGGCGACGTTGACTTGTTTTAAAACGCTTTCATCGCTAGCGTCCGCGCATATAGCGTGAGTGCAAAACTCGCTTGCGGTGTTGACCAAATCTTGGTCTTGGTCGATAGCCAACACATCGCAGCCCCTGTTATAAAGGTTTTTGCAAAGCGCGAGCCCAAAGTTCCCAAGCCCTATAACCAAAAACTGATTCATCTCTTTCATAGTCATATCCTTTAACCTATCATTACCATAGCCTCCGGATAGCGCAGCTTATCTTCGGCTTTTATATTCTTTAGGAATAACAGCCCTACGGTAAGCGGGCCTAGTCTTCCTATAAACATAGCCAGCATTATTATAATTTTGCCGCCTATTGACAGATGCGGGGTGATACCCAAAGACAATCCGACCGTATCCAACGCCGAAATGGATTCGAATAATATAGTTTCCAAATTATATAAATTTTGATTTAGCCCATTTTCCGTTATTAACAGAGCCATTGTGATGAGTATTGTCAGGATACAAAAAGCGCCCGCCACAGCAGCAGCTTTTAAGGTGATGCGAGTGTTGATGTATCGCTTGTTTACAATAACTCTGTCTTTGCTTTTAAATCCCGAAATTATTATCAACAGCAGCACCGCAGCGGTGGTGGTCTTTATGCCGCCGCCGGTAGAAGCGGGCGAAGCCCCTATAAACATCAACAGCATAGTAAAGAGTTTGGAAAACTCGGTCATATTATTTAACTCGACGTTATTGAACCCGGCGGTGCGAGGCGTTATCGCCATAAAAAAGGCGTTTAAAATCTTTTGACCGACATTCATACCGCCCAAAGTCAAGGGATTGTTCCATTCCGCGATAAGGTAGATTATAGCGCCGCCTCCAATCAAGACTGCGGTAGCGATTAACACGATTTTTGTGTGCAGCATTAATCTATTAAACTTTTTGGCCTTGGCTATGTCCATTATAACCCAAAAACCAATTCCGCCCAAGATAATCAAGAAGCCGACTGACAATATGACGCTGACATTGGCCGAAAAGCCTATAAGGCTCGCTTCCTGGTAGCTTAAAACATCCAGCCCGGCGTTGCAAAACGCCGAGATGGATATAAAGAACGCCTTAAAAACGCCTATCGCGCCGTATGTTTTAATAAAGGCGGGCATTAAGGCGACAGCCCCTAAAAATTCTATTATTAAAGTTGCCGCCAGCATATAGCGCAAATACGAGGCTATCTTATACGAGGGCATTTCGCCCACCGTTTGCTGGATAATCAATCTATTAGAAAGCGTAAGCTTTTTTCTTATGGTCAAAAATAACATCGACGCCAAACCCATTATTCCAAGGCCACCGATTTGGATTAGGATTAAAATGACAATTTGACCAAAAAGAGAAAAAGTCAAAGTTACGTTTACCGTAGACAGCCCCGTAGTGCAAATCGCGCTAGTCGCGGTAAATAAAGCGTCTAAGATATTAAGCCATTGCCCGTCCGCGTTGGAAATAGGAAGCAAAATTAAAAAAGCACCCCAAAAAATAGCCGTAAAATACCCTAACACTATTATTAATAAGGGCGAAAATCTTTTTTTATAAAATGTCTTATTTTCTATGTCTTTCATAGTCGTTATATATTCTTAACAAACAATTGCAAAAACAAGCGATTCCTTCCTGTCTGCCTATAGCGCCGCAGCCTTCGTTAGTGGTAGCGCTTATGCCTATCTGATCTGCGCAAACTCCCAAAACTTTGGCTATCACCGATTTCATCTTGGGTATAAAAGGATTTATTTTAGGCTTTTCGGCCAAAATCGTCAAAGATACATTATTAATATCGGCGTTTTTGGATTTTAATATTTTAACTACTTCTTCTAAAAGCTCGACGCTGTAAATGTCTTTATATCTATTGTCGTTGTCGGGGAAAAGCTGGCCTATGTCTTTTTCGCCCAAAGCGGACAAAATCCCGTCCATTAGCGCGTGGATAACGACATCAGCGTCCGAATGCCCCAGCAATCCTAGTTCGTAAGGGATTTCGACGCCGCCTAAAATTAGTTTTCGATTGGGAACTAACTTATGAAAATCATATCCCGAGCCTATTCTATACTGGCTGGGCTGATTTGATAATCTGGCCAAATCTTCGCCGGTGGTTACCTTAAAATTATTTTCCTCGCCCAATACATAATTGCATTCGCCCCACATTTTAGAATATACCTGGCTGTCGTCCGTAAAGGGCAGGTTGATATTTTGATAGGCTTGCAGAATTTTTTGGGTTTTAAAAACTTGAGGGGTTTGGATAGCCATAAGATTTTGACGGTCTAAAATTTCGCAGCCGTTTTGATTTTTTTGAATAACGGTATCTTTTATATTTATATATGGTATAGCGTTGTCATAGACTTTGCAGGAGTCTAGTAATCTTTGAATTAAATCTTTAGAGACGTTAGGTCTTGCTCCGTCATGAATTAAAACATATTCGTAATTTTGCGCCCTTTGCAGTCCTGCCAATACGGACGCGGTTCTTGTGTCGCCGCCCAAGGTAATTTCTAAATCCATATAAGGCTTGGTAAGCTTTTTAATTAAATCTAAATCCTCTTGGGCGCAGACTATGATTTTGGGGCAATCAAATTTTTCTATGCAATGCTCCAATAAAGTCTTGCCCTTATAGCGATAGAAGATCTTGTTATAGCCTAACCTTGCCCGTTCGCCCTTGCCGGCGCAGACGATTACTGCGGCGCAATTATTCATTTACGACCTCGTAAGCCTCGGCGGGCTTGGTTTTCAATAATTTTTCATCAATGGAAAGCACCCTAAAGACAAACTTTTGATCGCCGTAGCCTATGGAAACCAGATCGTTAGGTTTTAAAACATAAGCGGA
>DATCJN010000053.1:0-1594 GCA_036562755.1 Clostridia bacterium
ATATTGACCAGTCTTATTATTGTGTTTCCACCAAATAACTTTTTTAATTTCCATAGAACCGCTAGGACGAGCCGAAGACTCATCGCCCTCAAAGAGGGTAATCAACGCTTTTTTAATTTTTTCGGCGTCTTCATCGCTAAAACCTGTTAATTCCGCTAATTGCGGGCTCATGCTTCCATATGTAACATAAACAGCTTTGCTTACGCGATGCTTCATACCCATAGTATCAGGAGACTTATTGCCGTCTTTAGTGGGTTCGCTATTTACTGACTTTGTGATTTGAAGCGATTCAATATTTATAGGTTCTTTAGAAAAAGCTGACTGTATTGTTACAGGTCCCCTTATTCCAAGCGACACCATATCTACGCCTTCGCCTGCTTTAAATGCGAAAACTTGTCCAAAGGCTCGCACATCAAACCACTGCTCGCATACCTTTTTGGGCACTTCTTCTTTTTTAATGCCTTTTATAAACGCGTTAAATCTTTCTGACAAAGATTTGAAGCCGTCGTCGCTCATAGAATCCATTTGAACAAATATTTTTTCGCCCATTTGTTGTAATCTGTTGCGAATCTTCCTTTTTAAGCAAACATCGGAAACTTCTCCAAAACCATCGCTCGTCATTCTCGGCCTATTGCCGCCAAGAGGGTCGCCGTTAGGATTAGCGTTGTTAACGCTAAAAACTACCGCAAAGTCAATTTTGTTATTCAACATTTTTATTTTCCTCCTTATCTTGTTTTTTGGTTAGAGCGCGCATCTGCGCGGAATATCCTAAAAGGTATAAAGGCGAAAGCGGTCTGTTATTCTCAAAATCGCCTTCTTTAAATAATGCCATAACTTCATCAATTTTTTGTTGAAAGAAAGTTGCGCCGTTAAGTTGCATTCTGTGAGGCAAAAGGTGATGATATATAATTCCCCAAGTATGATAAGGCTTTAGAGAAAACGCGTTCATTAAGCGCACCGCATTAGTGGCTCTTTGGTCTGCTTTGTTAGCATGATATAAGGCTGTCTGCTCAAGCTTGTCCGCAATAGCCAGCAGTCGCCCGTAAAGATAATCCCTATCCCTTCTGCTTTCTTCCAGTTCCATTTTATATTCCTCCTGGTTATTAATTTTTTGGTTATAATATTTTCTAATTAACGCGCATGATATATTGATTGCTTTTTGCCAATCAGAAAAGTCAAAAGAGTTATTATTATCCGTAAAAGATAAAGGCTGAGAGGCTCTTCTAGCGGCTGAATCCACGATATTTTTAGGAAAAGAAAAATTGCCAAACATACATTCTAACATTTGCTTTCTAATTCTCTTTTTTAGCATTTGATAAGTTTTATCGCTGGCGCTGTGCGGTTTTCCATAAATGGCAAATAATATATCGTCAAAAGACGGCGCTCCGATATATGTAATTAATTTATTTTTTTCTTTGCCATTGCTGTCTTTTTCTTTAATCCAAGCATTAAAATAATAAGATGTTTCTTCGTGCCACTTTACAATATTTTTAAGATAATCCCCTTCAAACAACTCCTGGTAAAAAGTCAATCCCATTCGACCCGTAGTGGCTACGTCAAAAATAGCTATGCAAATTTTGCGTTCTTGTTGTCT
>DATCJN010000003.1:0-12166 GCA_036562755.1 Clostridia bacterium
AAACACCGACGAGCTTAACATAATGATTAAAACGGCTCAAGAAAACAACGCCTTACTTGCGGAGGCGCTTTGGACGGCTTTTTTGCCCGCAGTTCAGAAAGCTAAAGAATTAGTCGATAGCGGCGCTATAGGCAAGGTAAAGCATATAGACAGCCGTTTTTGCATATATATTCCAAAATCGTTTTCCAGGCTATACGATACATACGGCGGCGGCGCGCTATTGGACGTAGGCATTTATACATTGTTTATGGCAAAATTGATTTTGGGCGGTTTTGGGCAGATTAGGGCGTCGTTAAAACGCGACAAAAACGGCGTAGATTTGACAGATGATATCCATATAAAATCAAACGGCGCCACGGCGCATCTATCAAGCAGTATCAGAAAAAAGCTATTAGTCATAAAGACAAAAATAACAGGCGAAAAAGGAAAGATAATTTTGCCCTTTTTTATAGGCGCCAGCAAAGTTATCTTAAAAACCCAAGGCAAAAAGCAGGTATTTTCATATCCGAATAAATATATAGGCTACGAATACGAGATTGAATATTTTGAAAACCTGCACAAAACCGGTCAAAAACAAAGCCCTGTTTTTGACTTGCAAGACTCCTATGAACTATTAGAAACCATGCAAAAGATTTTAAACCAGCAAAAAATTTAGGTCAAAAAAAATAAATTATTAAGGATAAAAAATGGAAGAAAAAGAAGTTAAAGAAGTTGAAGAAGTTGAAGAAGAACAAATACCCCAAGAAAAAAAAGAAGACTACTCCTCTATGGGAATGGCTCTTGGCATGTGTTTTGGCGCAGCTTTAGGTGCAGCATTTGGAGCGATTTTTGACAACATTTCAGGTTTTCTCACAATGGGCTTGTGCTTAGGGCTTTTAGTTGGAATGACTATAGGTTCTTATATAAAAAAAGGCTAATAATATGTCTAGCTTTTACCAAAGAGTTTACGAAGCGGTCAAGAAAATTCCCAAAGGCAAAGTCTGCACTTATGGCGCTATAGCGCTGATGGCGGGTAATCCTCGCGCAAGCAGGGTTGTAGGATACGCGCTTCACCATAACCCCGATCCCGAGCATATTCCATGCCACCGCGTAGTAAACAGATATGGGAGGCTTGCTCCCGGTTTTGTCTTTGGCGGCCCTGAAGTCCAAAAAAAGCTGTTAGAGAGCGAAGGCGTAAAAGTAAGCGAGGACGGATACGTCGATTTAAGCATCTATATGGATTGGATTTGATACCTATTTTATTGTCAGCATAGGCTTTTGATGCTATACTTTAAATGTTTTTATTATTTTATATTATTACAGGGTTATTATGATACTTATTACGGGCGCCAGAGGGCATATAGGCAATGTCCTAATTTACGAATTATCCAAGATATATCCAAAAGAACAGTTAAGAATATTAGTCAGAAGCGAAAAAGGTATCGACTATATTAAAGATTTGGTTTCCGAGATAGTAATAGGCGATATAAACAATTACGCAGACGCGGATAAGGCGGTTGCGGGCTGCGAGTATGTTTTTCATACCGCTGCTATAATCACGCTTGGCAAAAAAATAACTCCCGAGCTTTATCAGACCAATGTAGTGGGAACCAGAAACATTATAGACGCTTGCATTAAGCACGGCGTAAAAAGGTTGATTTACACCAACAGCGTGGAAGCGCTCAAAACCCCCAAAAAAGGCAAAATCACCGAAGAACTTGAAAAAGATATCAACAACGTAAAAGGCGCTTACGCCAAGACAAAAGTCTTAGCTAACCTTGAAATAGAAAAAGGCAGGCAGCAGGGGCTAGACATAATAAGCGTTTATCCTTCGGCGGTAATCGGCCCTAGGGATTACAGAGGCTCTTATTCTAGAAAAATTATTTCATATTACAAATCCAAATTCTTTTTGAAGTTTTATTTTAAGGGCAGCTATAACTTCGTGGACGTGCGCGACGTCGCTATCGCTATGATTAACGCCATGCATTCGCCCTATAAAAACCAAGACTATATCCTAGCCAACCAAAAGAAAGATATTAAAGAAATCTCAAAACTTATAGGCCAATGCTCAAACAGCAAGGGCGTTTATTTAAGGCTGCCTTTATTTTTGATATATTCTTTTGCCTTTTTGGCAAACTGGGCGCTTAAAGCGGTCGGCAGAACCAGCGCCTTTAATCCTTACAGTATTTCGATTTTGAGACGGAATTGCGATTTTGATATACAAAAAGCGGTTAAAGAATTAAATTTCAATCCAAGAGAATTAGACCAAACTATACAAGATACTATTAATTGGCTGAACAATAACAAAGTATAAAAATATTTGCAATACGCTCAAGATATGATAGAATTAAAAGAACCAAAAATGAAGGACGCTGCGCGAATAATAGAAAAACTAAAGAACTGTTACGGCGCGCCCACCACGGCGCTAAATTATAACAACGAATTTGAATTATTGGTAGCCGTAACCTTGAGCGCGCAGTGCACCGACGAGCGCGTCAACAAAATTACGCCTGCGGTGTTCAGAGAATACGGCACGCCCGAAAAAATGGCCAACGCCGACATAGAACATCTAAAAAGACTCATATTTTCGTGCGGTTTTTATAACGCAAAAGCCAAAAATTTAATAAGCGCGGCCAAAGACATAGTCTCAAGATTTGGCGGCAAAGTCCCTAAAACTCAAGAGGAACTAATGACTCTTGCGGGAGTAGGCAGAAAGACCGCCAATGTCGTATATGCGGTAGCTTTCGGCGGTCAGGCGATGCCCGTGGATACCCACGTATTTAGGGTGTCTCACAGAATAGGCTTATCAAAAGCTACCACGCCCGAAGGAACGGAAAAAGATTTAGTCAATTTAATAGATAATGACCAGTTAACGCTATCTCACCATTTATTAATAACGCACGGCAGGAGGACATGCACAGCCAAAAAGCCCAAGTGCGAAGAATGCTGTATAAAGGAGTTGTGTGGATATTATGAACAAAATTTTGTCCAAAAGACAACTGGCTGAAAACATTATAGAATTTGTCTTTGACGCGCCCAAGGTTGTCAAACACGCAAAACCCGGGCAATTTATTATCTTGCGCGTGGACGAAAAGGGCGAGAGAGTGCCTTTTTCTATTTGCGATACCGATAAACAGAACGGGACATTGACGCTGTTAATTCAAGTTTTGGGCGGCTCAACCTTAAAGCTTTCCAAACTCAACGCAGGCGACAGCGTAAGCGACATAGTCGGGCCTTTGGGAACGCCTTCGCACCTGGATGTCTATTCCAATCCTATACTAATAGGCGGGGGTATTGGCTGCGCTGACGTTTATCCTCAAGCCAAGATGTTTAAATCTTTAGGCAAGCCTTGCGACGTTATCATAGGCGCGCGCAATAAGGATTTGGTTTTATACGAACAGGAATTTAAAAGCGTCGCTAAAAACTTATACATAACCACGGACGACGGCAGTTACGGCAAAAAAGGTTTTGTTACCGATGTCCTAAAAGAGTTGATAGAGCAGGGCAATAATTACGACTTGGCGTTCGCGGTTGGCCCCGTTCCCATGATGAAAGCCGTATGCGAGTTGACCAAGACATATAATCTAAAAACAATCATCAGTATGAACGCCTTAATGGTGGACGGCACGGGTATGTGCGGCTGCTGCAGAGTAACGGTAGGCGGTCAGATTAAATACGCGTGCGTGGACGGACCTGAATTTGACGGGCACTTGGTGGATTGGAACGAAGCCATAAACCGTTCTAGAACATACAAAAATTACGAATACGACCATTTATGCCGTTTAACAGGCGAAAAAAGATAGGCGAGGGGTAAGCAAAAATGGTAAAACGCGAACGACAAAAACAAAGAGAAAGAGATCCGAAAGAACGGATTAAGACATTTGAAGAAGTTAGCTTTGCATTTGACGACCAAACAGCCGTATTAGAAGCCGAAAGATGCTTGCAGTGCAAAAACGCGCCTTGCATCAAAGGCTGTCCCGTCAATATAAATATACCCGCCTTTATAAAGCAATTGACCTTAGGAGACCAAAAAGGCGCGATAGATATAATAAAACAGACCAACAATTTGCCCGGCGTTTGCGGCAGGGTTTGTCCGCAAGAAGAGCAATGCGAGAAAAACTGCTTGCGTAAAAAGGTTGACGGACAAGCCGTTGCAATCGGCGCTTTGGAGCGATATACCGCCGATTACGCCCTGGAGCATTTTGACGATGTTCCCCAAGTTCCTAAAGAAAAAATCGGCAAGGTGGCTGTAATAGGCGCCGGCCCTGCGGGATTAACCGCTGCGGCGGACTTGGCGATGGGCGGAGCCGAAGTTACCATATACGAAGCGTTTCACAAGGCCGGCGGCGTGCTGATTTACGGCATTCCGGAATTCAGACTGCCCAAAGTCTTGGTTCAAAAAGAGATAGACAAGGTTTTGAGCATGGGCGTAAAACTAGAGCTCAATACCGTAGTGGGCAAGACCATAACAATGGAAGAAATACTCCAAGAATACGACGCCGTGTTTATCGGAAGCGGCGCGGGACTTCCCAAGTTTATGGGCATAGAAGGCGAAAACCTAAACGGCGTGTTCTCCGCAAACGAATATCTAACTAGAGTAAACCTAATGAAAGCCTACGATGCCGAATACGATACGCCTGTTTGGCGGGGCAATAAAGTCGTGGTGCTTGGCGGCGGCAACGTCGCGATGGACGCGGCAAGAACGGCTTTAAGGTTGGGCGCGCAAGAGGTATATATTGTTTATCGCCGCTCAAGAGAGGAGATGCCTTGCAGGGTAGAAGAAGCCGAACACGCGCTGGAAGAAGGCGTCAAGTTTGAGCTGTTGTCCCAGCCTATAAAGATTTTGGGACAAGACGGCAAGGTAACAGCTATTGAATGCTTAAAATGCGAGCTGACCGAACCGGACGAATCGGGCAGAAGACGCCCCGTAGAAATTCCGGGCAGCAATTACATAATAGAATGCGACACCGTAATAGTAGCCATAGGCACTAGCCCCAATCCGCTTTTGACCAACAGCTTTAAGGATTTAAAGACCGCAAATAAGGGAACATTAATAGTCGATGAAAACAATATGACGACTGTTGAGAATGTTTATGCTGGAGGCGACGCGGTTACGGGCGCGGCCACGGTAATTTTGGCTATGGGCGCAGGTAAAAAAGCCGCGGCGCAAATTTTACAAAAACTAAAAGAAAAAGCAGGCAAAACAGAGTAACTATGTTTATAGACCGAGCGACAATTTCGATAAAAGCAGGCAATGGGGGAGACGGAAAGGTCTCCTTCTTTACCGCGCGCTTTTTCCCCAACGGCGGCCCTAACGGCGGCGACGGCGGAAAAGGCGGCGATATAGTATTTGTCGCGGACAAAAATATAAACACCCTTTTGGATTTTAAATATAACAGATTCTACCGAGCCGAAGACGGTCAAAGGGGCGAAACCAATAACAAAACGGGTAAAAGCGGCCAGGACTTAATAATCAAAGTGCCTATGGGCACGGTTATTAAAAACCAGGCGGGCAAGGTGGTGGCCGACCTTGTTTACGACGGACAAAGAGTAACACTATTAAAAGGCGGCCGCGGCGGCAAGGGCAACGCAAAATTTGCTTCAGCTCGACGCCAGGCGCCCAGATTTGCCCAAAGCGGAGAAAAAACCAAAGAATATAAGGTTACTTTAGAATTAAAACTAATAGCCGACGTAGGCATAATAGGCTATCCAAACGTGGGCAAATCCACGCTTTTGTCAGTAATATCCCAAGCCAAACCCAAGATAGCGGACTATCCTTTTACCACTTTGAGCCCCTCTTTAGGCGTGGTAAAATATCAAGACTATTCTTTCGTAGCCGCCGATATTCCCGGCATTATTGAAGGCGCGGCGGAAGGCGCGGGACTGGGACATCAGTTTTTAAGGCATATAGAAAGAACGAGGCTTTTGCTTCACGTAATAGATATTTCCGAATATGAGGGCAGAAGCGCGATAGAGGATTATAACATAGTAAATAAAGAATTAAAAAATTTCCTTGAAAGATTGGCCCAGTTGCCCCAGATAGTCGCGCTGAACAAAGCGGACCTCTTGCAAGACGAGTCCAAGGTCGAGGAGTTCAAAAAAGCTACCAATGTCCAAGACGTTGTCTTAATTTCGGCTGCGACCAGGCAGGGCATAGACAAGCTCTTAGCTTTGACCGCCCAAAAACTCAAAGAACTCCCTATTCCCGATATTCAATTTGAGCCCGAGACAGTTTTGGACGATTTAGAGGACAACACATATAATATAGAAGTTTTGGAAAAAGGCTACTTTGCTATAACAGGCAGAATGATAGAAAATATCGCCCGCAACGTGGTGTTAAGCGATACCGACTCTTTGGCGTATTTCCAAAACTCGTTAAAAAAGCTGGGTATATATCAAGCCCTAAAAGAAAAAGGTATCCAAGAGGGCGACACCGTTTTGATTTTGGATACCGAGTTCGAGTGGTATGATTAATTTATAAAATATTTTCCTTTTCTTGAACGAACTTAAAATCCTTCATAGCGACTAACGCCATAATCAATAACAGGGTTGCGGCTATCCTATAGTAGATAGCGTATTTGACAAAAAAGCTGGAAAACAACAAGAGCATTGACGCGAAAAAATATCCCTTAACCCTTTTTCTTGAGAGAGCGATAGCCGCTATTTCTTTTAGTTGCAAGTTTTTGGGGAATTTATTAACTTTTAAATTTATCTCGGGGAATGTGTCGTATTTTTTCATTAAATCATATACAGCTTTATCGTCCAAAATGGAAATATCATATCCGTCCAAGCACGCGGCAAAACTGTAAGCGTTGTTATTGGCGCCGTTGCATAGGATGAGGATTTTTTTAATGTCCAATTCTTTGCTTTCTTTTACGACATCTATTATGTTATTAGGCGCAAGTTTAGAATTGGAAAACTTCAAAAACACCGCCAATGATTTATCGTCCTTTTTTATGATAAGGCAATTTTTTTTATTTTGGACTTCGTAGCGGGCGGATAACATTTTTTCAAAAAACTCTAAGTTTTGCGCCATAGAGTTAAAGCACAGTTGATTCATTATCTGTTCTTTTTTTACTTTGTCTTTTACTGTTTCGGTCTTTTTGCCTTTTTTCAGCATTAAGTCAAAAATTATAATAAGAATGGCCATGGTAATGGCGGTATAAAGCCAAGCCAAAAACCAACTTTCTACATAATATTTAATCCATATAAATACTATCAACCCCGCTAAAAAACGGGCAAAGACATAATCCAAAAATCGCGATATCTTATAACTCATATAAAAATATCCTTTTGCATTATAATTATTGACGGTTTTTCGGATAATAAAACAAAACACTCTTTTCAAAAATCGACATAAATAGTATAATTTAACTAATGAGACTGATAATCTTTGGCGGCACGTTTGACCCTCCTCATAACGGACATATTGAACTTTTAAAATCGTTAAATTTCTCCGGCGACGATAAAGTAATCGTATTGCCAAACTACATCCCTCCTCATAAGGATGCGCAGGCAGCTTGCGAAGACAGACTCAATATGTGTAAACTTGCGTTTTCCGATTGGGAAGTTAGCGACTACGAGATAAAAAAAGGCGGGCCCAGCTACACTTATCAGACTTTAGAATATTTTAAGCAAAGATATTCCCTTGACCGCGATAACTTAATATATTTAATCGGCGCGGACAGCATGCGGGATCTAAAGACTTGGGGACGCCCCGATAAACTAAGCGAGCTAGCCACCTTTTTGGTTTTTAGGCGGCCTAACTATGATAATGTCGAACAGGATATCGAGGAGTTCAAAAAGCTATACGGAGGCAGCTTTATTTTATCCGATATAATAGGCCGCGATATTTCATCCACAGAAATCAGGTTAAAAAACGCTTTCGACAAAGCGGACGAAGATGTTCCGCCCGAAGTGTATAAATACATAAAAGAAAAAGGGCTGTATAACAAGTACCGCCCCATAGTATTAAGTTATTCCCGATTTAACCTATCGCCCAAAAGGATAAGCCATATCCTGTCGGTAACTCTTACGGCCTTAAAGCTGGGATACATATATAAAGCGGATTCCGAAAAAATAATTCTTGCCTCGCTCTTTCACGATATAGGCAAGAGCCTAAATTTAAAAGGCGCTTATGAAATGGGTTTAAGGATAGACAGCGACACCATAGCGCTGCCCGCTGTTTGCAGGCATGCCGATTTTGGATATGAGATAGCCAAGACATACTTTGGAATCCAAGACCAGGATGTTCTCAACGCCATAAAATATCATACCACGGGCAGACCTAATATGTCCTTATTGGAAAAAATTATTTTCTTGGCGGACTATTTTGAACCCACCCGTCAAACGCCCGGAATAGAAGAAGTAGCTCAAATGGCCAAAACAGATATAGACAAAGCTATGGCTATGGCCTTGGGCAGAAATATAAAATATCTAAACGAGAGCCATTATGAGATAGCGCCGCTAACGGTGAGCGCTTATAAATATTATCTAAAGGAGAACGCTATTGGAATCTAAGGATTTAGCGCTTGAAATATGCAGAATTTTAAGCTCAAAAAAAGCAAAAGATATTACTATAATTAATGTTCGCCATCTAACTATCATCGCGGACTATTTTATAATAGCGTCCGCCACTTCCACCACCGCCGTCAGAGCGCTTGCGCACGAATTGGAGGAGAAATTATATGAAAAACATAATCGCTCGCCCTTAAGAAGCGAAGGCATACGCGAAGGCAGATGGGTAGCGATGGACTACGGCGAAGTAATAGTTCATATCTTCTACGAAGAAACCCGCAAGTTCTATCAGCTTGAAAGATTGTGGACCGACGGCGAAAATGTTACTGTTTACGAAGATTAATAGGGTTTTGTTATGACTTGGGAAGTTAATATAATAAAGACGCTCCAAAAAATATCCAACAGTTTTTTTGACGGAGTATTTTTGGGCATAACCAAACTGGGCGAGGAAATAGCCTTTATAGCCGTAATGGTTGTAATTCTATGGTGCTATGACAAAAGGTTCGGGCTATTAATGGGACTTAACTTTTTATTTGCAGCGTTTACCGTCAATATCTTGAAAAATGTCATCAAAAGACCGCGCCCCTTTGTTGCCGATTCATCGCTTGGAATAGGCGAAGCGACTCACGGCTATTCTTTTCCGAGCGGACACACCCAAAGCGCCGCGTCTATTTACAACACTCTGGGCATACGATTTGGTTTAAGAAAAAAGCGTTATTGGATTTATGCGCTAATGTTTTTAATAATAATTTTAGTCGGCTTATCCAGAATGTATCTAGGCCAGCATTACTTGACGGACGTATTAGCCGGCTTTTTTATAGGCATAATTTTTTCGTTTTTGATTTATTATTTATTTACCTTCTTAAAAGACAAAGAAGAATTTTGGGCGCTGATAATTATACCTGTATCTATAATATTAATGTCCATATTCCATAGTCAAGAAGCCCACAAAGACTTCTTTGTTGCGGGGGGCGTTTCTATATCGGTAGCGATAGGATATCTTTTGGAAAAAAAGTTTATAAAATACGACGTTCGTCAAGAATTATGGTGGGTTCAAATAATTAAAGTAATTTTTGGCGCCGCCATAGCCTTATTAATAAAAGAAGGGCTAAAACCCGTATTTGAAGCCTGGGGGCTGGGACTGTTTATAGGCTCGTTTATAAGGTATTTTTTGGTGGGTTTGTGGTGCAGTCTTGGCGCTATGGCTGTCTTTAAATACGGTCTAGGCGCCCTAAAGAAAATATTATGTAAGAAAAGTTACGAAACGAAATGATTTTGTGATATAAAAGCGTTATAATTACTTCAAAAAAAGGAGACTTAATAATATATATGACCGATGCCAAAGAAATCTTAGAAATACTTGACTCTACCTTGCTTCGTCCCGATGTTTTGGACGCCGATATCCAAAAGCTGTGCGATGACGCTAAAAGATACGAATTTGCGGCTGTTATAGTCAACCCCTTGCAAATAAAAAAAGCCAAAAAACTCTTGCGCGGCAGCCCCGTAAAAGTGGGCACGGTTATAGCCTTTCCTCAAGGCGAGGAGTTTACCTGCATTAAGGTTAAGCAGATAAAAAAGGCCATAAAAGCGGGAGCGCAAGACTTGGACGTGGTAGCGCCCATATCCCAGATAAAGCAAGGCAATTGGGAATATGTTGAAAAAGAAATCAAAAAGATCAAGAGAGCGGCTTTTGGCAAGACTGTTAAGATAATAATCGAAACGGGACTTCTAACAAGCGAAGAAATCATAAAAGTTACCGAAATTTGCGTGCGCGCAGGCGTCAGATTTATAAAGACTTGCACGGGCTTTTACGGCCACGCCGACAAAAATTCGGTAAAACTCATAATTGATACTATCAAAAAAGTCAAAAAGAGCGAGAGCGCCTTGGGCGTAGACAAAGACCAAAATATCGTGGAAGTCAAGGCAAGCGGCGGCATTAAAACGTTAGAACAGGCTTACGAATTTTATAATTTAGGCGTAAAAAGAATAGGCACTTCGTCCGCCGCGCTGATAGCCGAACAGGCTCTTGTCAGCAATGTAGAAGAAGAACAAGCGGCAGATATAATGGATAAGGATATCAAAGAACTGGCCGACCCCGCTTTGAGCCAAGACGAAGTTAATCAAGAAACTACTCAACTAGAAGACGCTCAAGAAGAAAAAAGCGAAGAATAGGGCTGTAACTATTTGATTATATTAAGAATATATGATATTATAATAAAAAATTAAATAATGTGTCTTCGGGGCGGGGTGCAAGTCCCCACCGGCGGTGAAAGTCCGCTACGACAGCCGATAGGCTGTTTTGAACAGGTGAAATTCCTGTACCGACGGTAATAGTCCGGATGGGAGAAGAACCATTAAAAAAATTAATATTTGATTAATGGACGCCCTATTTAAAAATAGGGCGATTTTTTTACCCGCCTCCTAGATAAAAAAGGAGTAAAAATGGTCAGAAAAAAGTTTTTTAACACTTACAACCTAGTCTTTATCGCTATAATGACAGCATTAAGTCTGGTGTTGTCCGAATTTCCCAAGATACCTATTTTCTTCTTAAAAGTGGATTTTTCGGATGTGCCAATTATCTTTTCGGCGGTTTATGTTCATCCTTTGGCCGGGGTTTTTATCGCGCTGGTTAAAAACCTTGTAGGGCTGGCGACCACTTCGACTATGTTTGTGGGCGAACTTTCCAATTTTATCCTCTCCTGCACATATTGCCTAACAGCGTCCTTAATTTATCATAAAAACCGCAACAAAACTAAGCTATTAATTTCAAGCGTGCTAGCCATAATTGCGGTAACCGTAATGGCGCTTTTGACCAACTACTTTATGATGATACCGCTTTATATTAATTTATACGGTTTAAAAGCGTTGAGAGGCTATTCGGAAGTAGCTTTCTTGTTTTATATTATATTGCCTTTTAACCTTGTTAAATTTAGTTTACAAACCGCGGTTTTCTTGGCTTTATACTTTGGCTTATATAAAGTCTTAGACAAACTAAAACCCGAATATCGAGATAAAAATTCGACTAATATAAATATAGACATTAATATATCGCAATAAATAAAAAGGTCTTAAATTTCTTAAGACCTTTTTTAATTTATATCGTCGATTCCTTCAAACTGCATATTGTAATATTTCGCGTATAAGCCTTTTTGCTTGAGTAATTCTTTGTGCGTTCCCTGTTCTTTGATACGGCCGTCGGCTATTACGTAGATCAAATCCGCGTTGCGTATGGTTGACAGTCTGTGCGCGATCACAATGGTGGTGCGGTTTTTTGAGAGTCTTTCAAGCGCTTCCTGGATATGTTTTTCGCTTTCGTTGTCAAGCGCGCTCGTCGCCTCGTCCAAAATCAAAATTTTAGGGTTTTTCAAAAATACTCGGGCTATGGATATGCGTTGTTTTTGCCCGCCCGAGAGCCTTGCTCCGCGTTCGCCCACCTTAGTGTCATATCCTTCAGGCAAAGACATTATAAAGTCGTGAATATTGGCGTTTTTGGCGGCTTCTATTATTTGTTCGTCGCTGGCTTTAGGATCGCCGTAAGCTATATTTTCTTTTATCGTTCCGTTAAAGATATATACGTCCTGCTGGACTATGCCGATATTGCTTCTTAAAGATTTTAATGTAAAATCCTTTATATCTATATCGTCTATTGTTATCTTGCCGCTGTCTATAT
>DATCJN010000001.1:0-38832 GCA_036562755.1 Clostridia bacterium
ATAAGAAAAAACTCAAATATTATAAAATTGACGAGCCGCCTTTTAAAATGCTTTCTATAAGTGCGGATCTGTTGAGAGCGCGTTTGATTTTTCTTTTGAGGCTTGTATAAATCTATCTTAAAGACTATTTTTAGTTTGTCCGTATAAATATAAAACGAAACGCCTATTAAAAAAAGCGCCGCTTGAAAAATCAGTCCTATTAAAACAGTTTCGGCGCTTATAAAAATATGCTTTTCGGGCGTAAGACTGTAAACGCATGTAAAAACAAACAGAAAAATACTCAAGAAAAAACATGTTACGCAAATAACATTTAAAAAAGAAACTCTGTTTTTTATTGCGTCGGGATTGACTTTTCTTTCGGCAAACCTTATCATTAGTGACATCCTTTAAACAAGCTTTAGGCTTGAAAGAAAGTATTTGGAAAAAAACCCCTATTTATCATTTTAAAGTCAAAGCATTGTTATGTCAATAGGGAATTTGTCAGTTTATTAACAAAAGTTAAGTATATTTGTATCAAAAAAATAAGCCCTTCAAATCGTCTTGAAGGGCTTTTATATATTATTTATTTATTTTTACGCTTTAGGGCCTGCGTTCTTTATAGCCGCGTCTATGTCTTTATATTTTTCGAAGTTCTTTACAAAGTCGGCGGCAAGCTTCTTAGCGGTTTTGATATATGCATCCTTATCTGCCCAAGTGTTGATGGGATTTAACAAGGCGGGATCGACATTAGGGCAGGTCTTAGGGATATATAATCCGAAGTAAGGCTCTTGCTCATATTCGACTTTTGCCAAATCGCCGTTTAGGGCAGCGGTAACAATGCTGCGCGTAACCTTTAGGCTCATACGGCTTCCTACGCCGTAAGCTCCGCCCGACCAGCCGGTGTTAATCAAATAAACGTCCGAGCCGTATTTTTCAATCTTTTCTCCCAAGAGTTTTGCGTAAACGCTGGTGTGCAAGGGCAGGAACGCAGCGCCGAAGCAGGTAGAGAAAGTGGATTGAGGCTCTACGATTCCGCGTTCGGTTCCGGCCAGTTTGGAAGTATAGCCGCTGATAAAGTAATACATAGCCTGTTCTTTGGTGAGTTTTGACACAGGCGGCAGCACGCCGAAAGAGTCTGCGGTTAGGAATATAATAGTCTTAGGATGAGAAGCCACGCCGGGTATTACCGCGTTGGGTATAAAATCTATGGGATAAGAAACGCGGGTGTTTTCGGTTATGGAGTCGTTGTCGTAGTCGGGACGACGGTCTTCGTCGACTATTACGTTTTCAACCACCGCGCCGAATCTTATAGCTCTGTAAATCTCGGGCTCTTTTTCTTCGGTTAGGCCTATGCATTTTGCGTAACAGCCGCCCTCAAAGTTGAATATACCTTCGTCGCTCCAGCCGTGCTCGTCGTCGCCTATTAGTCCTCTGTTAGGGTCGGCGCTGAGAGTGGTCTTGCCCGTGCCGGAAAGCCCGAAGAACAAAGCCGAAGAGCCGTCCTCAAGCGAAACGTTAGCCGAGCAGTGCATGCTCAAGATGCCTTTTTTGGGCAAGAGATAGTTCATTAAGGAGAACACGCTCTTTTTCATCTCGCCGGCGTATTTTGAGCCCGCTACCAAGATTAGCTTTTTCTCAAAACTCAAAATAATAGCCGCCTCGGAATTGGTTCCGTCCGTTTCGGGAACAAGTTTTAATCCGGGCGCGCATATGATTGTGTAGTCTTCTACGAAGTTTTCAAGCTCTTGCTTTGTGGGGCGCAAAAGCATATTATACATAAACAAGTTTTGGGAAACGTATTCATTGATAACTCTTATATTAACTCTATGTTTAGGGTCGGCGCCGGCAAAGCCGTCAAAAATAAATATCTCGCGGTTGTTAAGATAAGCGGTAATCTTTGCTAAAATTCTATTAAAATTCTCAACCGAAATTTTCTTGTTTACCGAGCCCCAATCGATTTCGTTGGTAACCGAAGGTTCGTCAACTATAAAGCGGTCGTTAGGCGAGCGTCCGGTGTACTTGCCGGTATTTACCAAAAGCGCGCCTTTATCCATCAGCACGGCGTCCTCGGTTTCAAGCGCAAGCTCGGTCAACGCGGCGGGTGATAGGTTTCGATAGACAGCTAAGGGATTAAGAATTCCCCATTTTTCGATGCCATAAGTGTTCATTAGCATTCCTCCAATATATTTTAAAAATTTTAGGTTTCAAGTTTTAATGGGGAAAAACAGTCGCGCCATTTTGGTTGGCGCGGTAAAGAACCAATTTTTCCGCATTTTAATTATGCCATAGCCCCAAGTCAAAAGTCAAAAATATTTCTTTCACATTATTATTACATATTTAATATGCGAACATAATTAAAAATTATGGCACTATCATTGTATAACATAAAAATTTTTGATAAAAATAAATATCGCCAAAATAAGTTAAAAAAATTATTCGCATAAACCTTGACAAATAATAATAAACATTATAAAATATATGAGCCTAAAGAAAGAATATCGCGGAGTGGAGCAGTCTGGTAGCTCGTCGGGCTCATAACCCGAAGGTCAGGAGGTTCAAATCCCCTCTCCGCAACCATTAACAAAACAGCCCTAAAAATTTAGGGCTGTTTTTTGTTTATTCTAATTAATTATCTAATATTGATTTAAAAAAAACTTCGTTATAATTATTTTGATTTTTTATTTGACTAAATTCAAAGTTTTGATATAATTTAGCTTGACTATTTTTGAGTTTTAGGAGGCTTTATTGCCCAGCGCTTTATTGGCGTTTAGCGCTCAAAAGATTATTATAGCCGTCGCGCTTGTATTGGTCCAATACGCGCTCGCTTTAATAGCTTTTGTAAAAATCTCCAAAATAGAGCTAACCCTAAAAAAGATTTTGATATTTAATTTTTTGATTGTTTTTGTGTTTTATATCGGCCCGATTATTGCTATGGTTTATGCCCATAAAAAACAATCAATAAAAGATCAAAATATAGATAAAAATAACAATCAAAATTAATAATAGATATATTGACAACTGAATATAAACCTATTTTGCTAGAATTTTCAAGCAAAAGGTTTGAAAAAACTCTTTACAAGAATGCCGTAATAATATATAATAATAAAGCTAATTTTCAACCGCACCTAAACAATATATTATGGCGGCATAGCTCAGTTGGCTAGAGCATTCGGTTCATACCCGACAGGTCGATGGTTCGAGTCCGTCTGCCGCTACCAACATAAGGCCCCATGGTCAAGTGGTTAAGACATCGCCCTTTCACGGCGGTAACAGGAGTTCGAATCTCCTTGGGGTCACCATGAAGTTTATGCGGCTGCTACAAGGGAGCTTAGCTCAGCTGGGAGAGCATCTGCCTTACAAGCAGGGGGTCACAGGTTCGATCCCTGTAGCTCCCACCAAAAGCAGCCGCATTTTTTTATCAACCTTGCTTTGCGCGCTCTTTCGACGCAAGGCCATTATTAGTCCGGGAGGTGAAAAAGTTGAACAAATACGAATTGCTTTATATTTTATCCGCAAGTTTGGACGACGCAGCTAAAGAAGCCGCTATCGCCAAAATTTCTTCACTCGTTACCGAAGCAGGCGGAACCGTGGAAAAACTCGATAAATGGGGCACAAGAAAGCTGGCTTATCCCATCAAGTTCAAAAACGAAGGCTACTATGTTTTAATGAATTTTACCGGCCCCGCTACATTACCCGCCGAAATCACCAGACAGATAAAAATATCGGATGATTTTCTAAGACACATGTTAGTCAAAATCAATGGCTAAAAGGAAAGGGTCGATATGAATAAAGTTATTTTAATAGGCAATCTAACGCGCGACCCGGAACTGTCCCAGACCACTGGAGGTATTCCTTATTGCCGAATGTCCATAGCGGTAAACCGCAATTACACAAGCGCCGACGGAGAAAGAGTAACCGACTTTTTTAATATAATAGCCTGGCGCGGTCTTGCGGAAAACTGCCACAAATATCTAAGAAAGGGTCTAAAAATTGGCGTGTGCGGTTCGTTGCAGACCAGAAGCTACGAACAAGACGGCGTAAAGAGATATATTACCGAAATCGTTGCCGACGAAATCGAGTTCTTAACGCCAAAATCTACCCAAGACTCATTTCAGCCTAAAAAGATTCAAGACATTCCGCCAATTGAAGACGACGATTTGCCTTTTTAGTATAGGAGAATAAAGATGGAAGAAAAAAAGAAAGCGACAAAAACTACCAACGGCGCGGCTAATCCTAGCGCGGCTACGGAAGAAAAAGCGGCCAAAAAAGCATATAGAAATACCAAGAAAAAAGTTTGCGTATTTTGCGTTGAAAAGCTTGCCATCGACTATAAAGATGTCAACCAATTAAAGAAATTTATAACCGAAAAAGGCAAGATTTTGCCCAAGAGAACTACGGGCACTTGCGCAAAACATCAAAGAAGGCTGTCTTTGGCTATTAAGCGCGCTAGAGAAATGGCTTTGTTGCCTTATAAAGCAGACTAAACTTAATATCTAATTTAAAAATCAAAGGCGAAAAAGGAAACTTTTTTTCGCCTTTTTTATTTTTACTATGAGACAAAGCCCGCTAAATTTTAGCGGGCTTTGTCCCTAGAATTTATGAGGGGTTAGATATAAGAAATAGGCTGATTAAATTGTAATGATGCTTGTTTTATTTCGTCAACGGACTATCAAACAGTCCAATCATTGCTACCATTATAGCAAATATTTTTTCCAAAAAAAAGCAAAAATATAAGAATTTATGGTTTTATCAATAAAGTTAGACAAAAATTTTTAATATGTCAAAAAAATGACATATTCTTGTAAAAATGCGGTAACGCTGGGACAATATAATAATAGTAGTTATGGAATTAGTTTCGGTTCAAAATTTAGTAAAGATATATCGCACGGGCGGAATTGATTTTTATGCCCTAAAGCGCGTCAATTTCGGCGTTCAGGAGGGCGAATTTTGCGTCGTCTTGGGCCCGTCGGGCTCGGGCAAATCCACACTTATGAATATCATCGGCGGAATAGACAGGGCCACCAGCGGAAGCGTGCGGATAATGAACACGCAGATAACTTCGCTAAAAGACAACGCGCTCACCGAGTTTAGAAGGGAGCATATAGGCATCGTCTTTCAATTTTATAATCTAATCCCCTCTCTTACCATAAAAGAAAATGTCGAGGTCGCTTCCCATATAGCCAAAAACCCGCTTGACATAGACGAAGTCCTAGACAGCGTGGGAATTCTGGATCAAAAAAATAAATTTCCCTCCAAGTTGAGCGGCGGACAACAACAAAGAGTGGCAATCGCGCGCGCGGTCGTAAAAAACGCCAAATTATTAATCTGCGACGAGCCGACGGGCGCGCTGGACTATGAAAACTCGATAGAGGTTTTAAAGTTGCTAAGAAACATAAACAAAAAATACAACACCACCGTTTTATTAGTCACCCACAACAGCGAGATAGCCAAAATGGCGGATAGAATTCTGGTGTTAAAAAACGGCGAGATTATAAAAAACGAATTAAACCAAAATGTTTTGCAAGCCGAAGAGCTTGAGTGGTAGCATATGAAACTGCTGTTTTTAAAGTCTCTAAGGACTATAAGATTTAATAAGATAAGATACTTAGGCGCGCTGCTTTTAATAATCTTATCCAGCGCGCTTTTTACGACGTTTAGGACGAGCGGATACAGCATAAAAAACAGCCTAAACGATTTTTTTATAGAACATAATCTTGCCGACGTATCTTTTGAGGTAGCCAACCATTCCGATTCAAACGGATTAAGGCTCGAAGATCAAGATTTATTAAACCAATATTTTGACAAAACTGAAAAAAGATACTATTGGGATTATAAACAAAACGGCTCTACTTTACGGATTTTTTCTATAACCCAAGAACTCAATACTTATCAGCTAAAACAAGGACAAAAGCCTCAAAACCCCGACGAAATTTTGCTGGATCAAAGTTTTGCGGATTATCACGATATAAAAATCAACGATAAAATCAATATTAACGCAAGACAAGCTAAAATCACGGGATTTTTTGCCCTGCCCGATTATATAACGGTCACCGCAAAGCAATCCAATGTAGTCAACGATTCCGACGTATTCGGGCTGGTTTTGGTCAATGATATAAGTTATTGGACATCCGGTTATAAAACCGAATATCTAGCAAAATTAACCGGCGACTATGACCAGGCTCAAAAAGACCAAATTTTTAAGGATTTTAAGCAGGCCCTCCAAACAAGAGGCTATACCCCTGTTAATTGGCTTGAGTCCAATCTCAACAGCAGAATTACCAGCGCCCAGGGCGACATCTCGGGCTTTATAGAAATAGGCCAAATCTTGCCGATATTTATATTATTGGTCGCATCCTTTATGCTGGCTATTATCCTAAACCGCCAGTTATTAGGCGAAGAAAACATAATGGGCACTCTTTACGCCGTAGGCTATACCAAAAAAGAGCTGCTTTTGCATTATCTATTTTTGCCCTTATTGTTAATAATTGTGGGAACTTTGCTGGGCGGATTTTTGGGCTATTTCAGCGCAAGGTATATCGCATTGATAGAGCTGTCAAGATACAACCTGCCTTTAATTTTTTATACTTATAATCCTTTGGATTTGTTAATCATCTTCGGAATAGCTTTTGGCATGATTCTGCCTGTAATGTTCTTTGTGACGTTAAACGCCCTCAAGCAGCCGCCGCTGGAATTAATGCGCGGAAGAGGCAGGCGCTCCAAAGTAAGCAGGATAGAAAAGACCGCCAAGATAGAGAATTTAAAATTCGGTTTAAAGTTTTTTATAAGAGATATCCTAAGAAACTTCGGGCGGCATATGATAATGTTTTTTGGAATGCTCATTTCGGGCATGCTGCTTATGATAGGGCTAGGCATTCTGGATTCTGTCAACAACATAGACAAAGACATAAAAAACACTTATAAGTCCCAACATATTTACGCTTTTGAGAGCGAGCTAAAATACGATGATCACCCTAACGGAGAAACATATCTGGAGGCGATCGCTCTGGCATATAACGACGACGACTTTTTAAAAATTAATTTAAGATTTGTGGACGAGAATTTTGAGGGCATAATCCAGCGCAATAAAAAGACAAAAGAGAAAGTTGATTATTCCGACATTGTTGTCTCTTATTCCGCCGCCAAGCACTTAGGGTTAAAAACAGGCGACGAAATAAAAATAGTCCACAAGAGCCTGCCTTTTGAGGACTGGACATACGAAGTAAAAGTCATAAGCGACTATGTCTTAGGCGACGTGATCTTTTTGCCCAAGAGTCTATTAATAGAAGAATTTAATAAGACTTATAACACTAACTATCAAAACATCTATAACACTATAATCAGCGATACCGCGCTAGACGGTCTGGAACAAGCGGACTATATCGATATATACGACTATCTGTCCGACACTATCGGTCAAGTTTTGGGCGCAATGCTTGCCGCAATATTTATTATAGGCATATCTGCGGTATTGGTCGCCATAGTTTTGGTTTATATAATCGTTGATTTGGTATTGGAGGAAAACAAATACAATATAGCGCTGTTTAAGATGTTTGGATATTCTTCCGCAAAAGTCAATTCGCTTATATTAAACGGCGGAATACTCTTTGCGGGGGTGGGGTTGGCGCTATCCTATCCCTTAGATTTGTTGTTCATCGGATATATTCTCAACCAGTTCACCCAAGGAATGAGCTTAATGGTAAATCCTGTCATCTCGTGGCTGACCGCTTTGATTGCGTTTTTGACTGCTGCGACGGTCTATGGGCTTTCCAGGGCGCTCGCGGCCAGAAGGATAGCAAAAGTTCCCATAGGCGAAGCGCTGAAAAATAACGAACAATAAACGCTCAAAGGACGGTTAAAAAACCGCCCTTTTTTATTTCTCCCCAAAAACCGACAAAATCAAAAGGATTATGCGGGCATATTCTTATATGCTGTAATTCTATATATATACTTTTTTGTCGTTATAAGGGGGCTTGTATGGACATAACAGCTAGAAGTTTCGTAAAGCCTAAAAAGAAAGTTAAATACCAGGTCTTTTTGAAATATCTTATATATTTTTTATTTATGCTGGTTTTAGCGCAGGCAAATATTAGCGCCTTAAGGCCTTTCGCGTGGAGCTTGTATGTGGCGCTGATATTCTTTAACCAAAACGCCATAGTTTTATCATTATTATATCCCGCGGCTTGCGCCATTATAGAGCCTTCCATTAACTCCCTGATAAGTTCGATTTGCATTGTTTTGGTAATGTTGATATCTTCTATTATTCATCTAAAAATAAAAAAGCAGATGACCTTGCCTTTATTGTTTTTATACGCCCTTATAGGACAAGCAGGCTATTTATATGTGTGTTTTACAATGAAACTAAACGCTCTGGGCGCTGTCTTAAATCTAATGTTCGGCATGGTGTTTTTATACGCGTGCGTTACGGTTTGCCACAGCGTATTGGTAAGGGGCTTAAAATACCGTCTAAACAAAAACGATTTAGCGTGTCTTGCGTTTTTCATAATGGCGTTCTTTTGCGGGCTGGCCTCGTTTAAGTTTCTATCCGACGCGGGCGTAAGGGCTATATACTGCCTGACAATGCTTATAATAGTTTATTCGGTAGGCCCTGCGGCCGCGTGCGGTTATTCGGTTTTTTGCGGAATAGGCGTAACGCTCGCCACCAAAGACATAACCTACGCCGCGTCCTTTGTCGCATGCGCGCTTACGGCTGGGCTGTTTACCGAATTTTCCAAAATTATGACCGCCGCCGCGCCCATACTGACTGATTTGATTTTCGGGTTATATTTTAACTCTTATTATAAATACACCTTTGTCTCGGTTTTGACTTTGGCTGCGGGAAGCGTTTGCTTTATATTCCTGCCTAAGTCTGCGCTGTCAAGAATAAGAGAATTATTTATGGGCGCCAACACCACATTGGCCGCGCGAAACATCGTCAACCGCGGCAGAGAGCAGTTATATAAACGCCTAAAAAACCTAAGCAAGATTTTTTCGGACATGGACAGGATTTTCAGAACTTCGGTCAGAGGCGATATACCCCTGGAAAAGACCGTGGATATTATGGCAGAAGAGATACCACTAAAGCTATGCTCCTCCTGCCCCAATTACCCGCGCTGTTACGAGCGAAAAGACGATATAATAATGAGCTTTAAAGATATGCTAACCCCCGCGCTAAAGAAAGGGCGCGCGACCATTATAGATGTTCCCACCTATCTTACTTCCAGATGCGACAGAGTAAACACGCTGTTAAATCTGGTCAACGACATGATAGATAATTACAAAAAGAATAATTTAGTGATAGAAAATCTGGATATCTCCAGAGTGCTGGTGGCAGAACAGCTGGGCGGCATTTCCAAAATGATGTTAAGCGTCGCCGAAGACACAAGACAAGGCATTTCGTTTGATTTAAACAACGAACGCGCGCTTTTGGAAGAACTAACCTATAACGACTGTATCTGCCAAGAAGTTATTTTGAGCCAGGAAAAACCCGGTTGCTTGACCGCCGAGCTTGTGCTGATGAACGGCAGTTTTGATTTGGACAATGTAAAACTAATAGCTTCCAAAGTTTTAAATAAAAAAATGAATATTATAAGCCAAGAGAGCGCGCCGGACAGCAACTGGACAATACTCACGCTAAAGACCGCGCCGCCGTATGATGTAATTTTCGGGGCGGCCTGCGCGCCCAAAGCGGGCAATTCTATAAGCGGAGACAGGCACAGTTTCGAGAAGCTAAGCGACGAAAAGTTTTTAATGGCGCTGTGCGACGGCATGGGCGCGGGTCAAAGCGCCGAAAGGCTGTCTAACACGGCGCTGGCCTTAATCGAAAATTTTTATAAAGCGGGCTTTGACAATATGACCATCCTCTCCAGCGTCAACAAATTCTTAGCTTACACCGACGACGAAAGCTTTATGGCGCTGGATATTTGCGTTATCAACCTAAGGGAATGCTCTTGCGATTTCATAAAGCTTGGCGCGCCTTTCGGACTGGTAAAGCGCGCTCAAGAATGCGAAATCATCGAGGGCGCGTCTTTGCCAATTGGTATTCTTGAGGACGCCAAGCCAAATGTGTTTAGAAAGCTTCTAAAAGCCAACGATATGATAATCTTATCCACAGACGGCATAACCGATGTTTTTAAGGACTTTGAGTCGTATAAATCCTTCGTAGAATCCATAAATACTACCAATCCTCAAGTTTTAGCGGACGAAATATTAAACTATTGCGTAAAAGCCGACAAGTCCGCCCCTCACGACGATATGTCGGTCATATGCGCGCGCGTTTTCCCGCTCATTTAGCGTTTTGTTGTATTGATAATAATATTTATGTTATAATTTAGCTTGAGGTTTTTAATGGAAAACGCTACCATAAAATTTAAGCTGTCCAAAAAAGAGTTTTTTTGGCTTAGCATCTATTCGCAACTTAAAACAATCGGTTTAGTCGCGCTGGTAGGAGCGGTGCTGGGATTTATAGGGCTTTTGATCTACGCCTTCAGCCGACTATCCCCCACTATAAATGTAAAAAGCTATTACTCAAACGCCATACTGCTGGGAATATATATCTTGACGGCGGGCGCGGTTTACGCGCTGTGCGTGATTATTTTTTACGCGATAAGGCTGGCCGTTTATGTCAAAAATGACCCCGAGTTTTTTGACGAAAGATTAATAACTATAGAAAAAGAAAGAGCCATAATTACTTACGGCGACAACAAAAAAGACGTTATCAAGTGGGGACAATACAAAATCCACCTCGAAAACAAAAAATATATAATCTTAAAAAGCGATATGAGCTCTTTTGTAATAAAAAAGGATATTTTATCTTATGACGATTTGGAATGGCTCAAGCAAAACCTAAAAGAGCAAAATATTAATGAATACCGTAAAATCCTCGAACAAAAAAGGAAACATTAATGGAAGTAAATTTCACCATTACAAAAAGCGACCTTAAAGACTACTACAAAACCACCAACCGCAACACCTTTATCGCATGGGGCGTTGTAATCTTGATAGCCTTAGGCTTGACTATAATGGGCGCGGTTTTGTCAGAAGACAACATATGGATCTTGGGCGTTTTTATAATAGCTTTTTCGGCGTTATTTTTATTGCTTACAATATTAAAAATTTTGACTGTCTATAAAAACAGCCTAAAATCCGCGGGCAACGAGGTTTCGCTCGAAATCGATCCAGAATTTCTAAAAATCAAAAAGAGCGGCAAAATAAGGTGGGAATATATATTTGATTTGTTAGAATACAATAATTTCTTCATAGTAAAACTCAATAAAAACAGCGTTTTTTTAATTCCCAAAAGAGCCCTGGACGCTCAAGCGCAAAGCTTATTAAAAGATTATTTCAAAGAAGGCTTAAAGAAGAGAAAAACGCTTAAAAATAAAAAATAAGGCAGGATTATAAAATGGGACTTATTAAATATATAATGGAGTCGGACAATAGGCGAGCTCTAAAGAAACTGGAAGCCATTGCCGCAAAAATCGAAAATTTATCCGACAAATACAAGGCGATGACCGACGACGAGCTAAAGGCGGTTACGCCCTGGCTTAAAGACAGACTCCAAAACAACTATGAAACTTTAGACGACATCTTGCCCGACGCTTTCGCCGCGATGAGAGAGGCTTGCGAAAGAGTTTTGGGAATGCGGCCGTTCCACGTCCAGCTCCTCGGCGGTATCGTTTTGCACCAAGGCAGAATCGCCGAAATGAAAACGGGCGAAGGCAAAACCTTGGTAGCCGTATTGCCCTCTTACCTTAACGCGCTGACGGGCAAAGGCGTTCATATAGTTACCGTTAACGACTATTTGGCAAAAACCCAAGCCGAATGGATGGGCAAAGCGTTTAGGTTTATGGGCATATCGGTGGGCGTGTCCATTTCGGGCATGAACAGCGAGCAAAAGCGTCAAGCCTACGCCGCCGACGTTACCTATTGCACCAATAACGAGTTAGGCTTTGACTACCTAAGAGACAACATGGTCATCTACGCTAAGGATAAGGTTTTAAGAGAACTTAACTTTGGCATAGTGGACGAAGTCGACTCAATATTGATAGACGAAGCGCGCACGCCTTTGATTATAAGCGGCCGTTCTGACAAGTCTTCGGAGATGTATGTGACGGTAAATAAATTCGTCAAATACCTAAAGCCCGAAGATATAGATTTGGACGAAGAGAAAAAGACCGTTCACCTGACTGATTCGGGCGTGTCCAAAGCCGAAAGATATTTCGCGGTAGAAAACCTGGGCGACCCTCAAAACGACGAGTTGTATCATTATATAAACAACGCTTTAAGAGCGCATTATATAATGAAGCGCGATAACGACTACATTGTAAAAGACGGCGAAGTCATAATCGTTGACGAGTTTACCGGCCGTCTAATGATAGGAAGGCGCTATAGCGACGGATTGCACCAAGCAATAGAAGCCAAAGAAAACGTGCGCATCCAAAACGAGAACAAAACGTTGGCGACTATTACCTTCCAAAACTTCTTCCGTCTCTACAACAAACTCTCTGGTATGACGGGTACCGCTAAGACCGAAGAAAACGAATTTAACGCCATATACAGCCTGGACGTCGTAGTCATTCCTACCAACAAGCCTATGATAAGGGTTGACGAGGACGACCAGATCTACACTACTCACGCAGGCAAACTAAGGGCTATTGTAGCGGACATTAAAGACTGCTATCAGCGCGGCCAGCCCGTTTTGGTGGGCACGGTTACGGTAGAAAAGAGCGAAGAGTTGTCCAGAATGCTCTCGCGCGAAAGAATCCCGCACAACGTGCTAAACGCTAAAAATCACGCTTTGGAAGCCGAAATTGTAGCTCAAGCTGGCAGGAAGGGCGCTGTAACAATCGCGACCAACATGGCCGGACGCGGTACCGACATATTGCTGGGCGGCAACCCCGAGTTTATGGCAAAGCACCGCATGAGAGAGCTGGGCTATAAAGACGAAATCATAGAAGCAGCCACCTCTTATGCTCACACCGACGATCCCGAAGTTTTGGCCGCAAAAGCCGAGTATAAAAAGCACTTTGAGGCGTTCTCGGCCATAACCCAAAAAGAAAAAGAAGAAGTAATAGCCGTCGGAGGCTTAAGAGTAATAGGTACCGAACGCCACGAATCGCGCAGAATTGACAACCAGTTGCGCGGTCGTTCGGGCCGTCAAGGCGACATAGGTTCTTCTATATTCTATCTAAGCATGGAAGACGAGTTGATCAGGCTGTTTGGCGGCGACAGGCTGAAACGAATGGCGGATATGTTTAAGTTTGACGACGACACGCCTCTGACCGCCAAGATACTGACCAGGCTCATAGAAGGCGCCCAAAAGAAAGTGGAAGGCAGAAACTTCTCCATCCGCCGCCACGTCTTAGAATACGACAACGTAATGAACACCCAAAGAACGATTATCTACTCTCAGCGCAATAAGGTTCTTATGGGCGAGAGCGTGCACGATGAAATAATCGAAATGATTAGACATCAGGCCGAGGTTATAACCGAGTTTTACGCAGACCGCAACACCGACTGGCAAGAATGGGATATCGAAAACTTTAACAAAGACATCGAACGTTATCTATTGCCCGGCGAAAAAGAGTTCTTAACGGAAGAAAGACTTTCTCAATGGGACGTCGATGATATTATAGATAATCTTTATAACGAAATGCTGACGCGTTATGACGAAAAGCGAAAGATAGCGGAAGCGGCTGGCATTAACTTTGACGAAGTCGAGCGCGTGGTGCTTTTGAGAGTGGTTGACACTCAATGGATGGAACACATCGACGCGATGGACATTTTGCGCCGAGGCATCGGCCTGAGGGCTTACGGTCAGCAAGACCCCGTTATAGCCTATAAGAAAGAAGGCTTTGAGATGTTCGACGAAATGGTCGAAAGGATCAAAGAGCAGACCGTCCAATTCTTAATGAGAATAAGCATAGAACAAGCGCCGCTAAGACGCGAAAAAGCCGCAGTGGAAACCCAAGCTACCCGCGGCTCAAGCCCGGCGACACAACAACAAAGAGCGCAGCAGCCTAAAGCGCCTCAACCCGCCGTTTCCCAGAAGGTAGCGGGCAGAAACGATCCTTGCCCTTGCGGCAGCGGAAAAAAATACAAAAACTGCTGCGGACGCGACGCGTAAAATAATTTCAAACAGGAGATTTGCTGTAAAATGATAAAACTAGAACCCGTAAAATCCGAATTAGTTCAAGTAAAAACCACTATAAAAATTATCGGAGACTCTCTTTGACCTGCCTAAACTTCAACAAGAGATAGACGAGCTTACCTCTAGACAAAACCAAGAGGATTTTTATAAAAATTTAAAAGAAGTAAAAGAAGTCAACCAAAAACTTAAAGTTTTGCAAGAAAAAGTCGACAGTTTTAACGATATATCCGGCCGCGCGGACGAAATAGAGCAATTGATTGAGCTTGCCGACGAGGAAGAAGACGAGGCGCTGGCGGACGAAATTATCAAGGACTTTGAAACCCTAAAAAAAGACGTCCAAAAACTCAATTTGGAAACCCTCTTAAAAGGCGAATACGATTCCAACAACGCCATAGTCACTTTGCACGCCGGCGCAGGCGGCACCGAGGCGCAGGACTGGACCGAAATGCTGTTTAGAATGTATTCCAGATACGCCGAGCGTAATAATTATACCGTCAAGGTGCTAGACTATCAAGAGGGCGACGGCGCTGGCATAAAGAGCGTTACCTTTTTGGTAGAAGGTCTCAACGCATACGGCTACCTAAAGGCCGAAAAGGGCGTGCACAGGCTGGTAAGAATTTCGCCTTTTGACGCAAACTCCCGACGCCATACCTCTTTTGCTTCGGTCGAAGTTGCGCCCGAAATCGAGCAGGATACAGCCATAGAAATTAAGCCCGAAGATTTAAAGATAGATACTTATAGGAGCGGCGGCGCGGGCGGCCAATACGTCAACAAGACCGAATCCGCAATCCGCATCACGCATATTCCTACGGGCATAGTCGTTCAGTGCCAAAACGAGCGCTCGCAAATTCAAAACAGAGAAACGGCTATGAAAATGTTAATCTCTAAATTAGTCGAGTTAAAAGAGCGCGAAAACCAGCAAAAGATAGAAAGCCTAAAGGGCGAAATCAAAAAAATCGAATGGGGCAGCCAAATCCGCTCCTATGTTTTCTGCCCTTATACCTTGGTTAAAGACCACCGCACAGGCTACGAAGATCCCGACGTTCAAGCCGTAATGGACGGAGAAATAGACGAGTTTATAAACGATTATTTGAGAAAGACGCAGTAATGAAAGATATATTTATACTCGCAATAGAAACTTCCTGCGACGAAACCAGCGCGGCCGTGGTAAAAAACGGGCGCGAGGTTTTGAGCAATATAATTTCCAGCCAGATAGAGATTCATCAAAGATTCGGCGGCGTGGTGCCCGAAATCGCCTCCAGAAATCACACTATGGCGATAGTAAATGTAATTGACCAAGCCTTAAAACAAGCCGATATTGTGCTTGACGACATAGACGCCGTGGCCGTAACTTACGGGGCGGGGCTTGTGGGCGCGCTTTTGGTGGGAGTAAGCGCCGCAAAAGCCCTAAGCTATATGCTAAACAAGCCCTTAATCGCGGTAAACCATATTCGCGCGCACATAGCGGCCAATTATCTTGAGAGCGACTTAGAGCCGCCGTTTTTGGGCGCGGTGGTAAGCGGCGGACATACCGAGCTTGTGGATATAAAAGACTATACGCATTACGAAATTTTAGGCTCTACCCTAGACGACGCCGCGGGCGAAGCCTTTGACAAAGTGGCTAGAGTCTTAGGACTGGGTTATCCCGGCGGGCCTAAAATAGACAAACTGGCAAAAGAGGGCAAACACAGCATAGAATTTTTTAAAACCGCCAAAATGATAAGCGACGAATACGCATTTAGCTACAGCGGATTAAAAACAGCCGTAGTGAATTATATCCACAACGCAAAACAGCGCGGCGAAGAAATCAATATTCCCGATATATGCGCGTCTTTTACCTATTACGCCCTAGAGCCCATAGTCCAAAAAGCCTTTGACGCCGCCAAAAAACTGGGCTACCAAAATATAGCCTTGGCGGGCGGAGTTGCGGCAAACAGCTACTTAAGACAGCGCTTTGAAGAGATGGGCACAAAGCACGGTATAAAAGTATATATTCCTAAGCTTGAATACTGCACAGACAACGCCGCAATGGTCGCGTCTATGGGTTATTATAATTATATCAACAATGTCGGCATATCCGATTTAACTCTTAACGCGGTGCCTTCGCTGTGAAAATTAAGGATTGGTTAGTAAAGACCTTTTTTCCGTCCAATTATAAATGCATTATTTGCGAAAGGGAAATTTTTAATAATCCTAAGTATTCTATCTGTCCTGAATGCAAACTGGAATTTAACGAGCATTTTTGCCAAAAATGCGGGACGACTATAGACAACCTATCCGATTATTGCGAAGACTGCAAGGAATACAAGCCGCACTACGCGGCGGCGCGCAGCGTTTTGGTTTTTGAGGGCAACGCCCAAAAACTTATCCACGGCTTTAAATACGGCTGCAAAAAATATTTATACGAGCCGCTTGGGCAGCTGATGTCGGATTATTTTGGCAACCTTGATTGGAAAGTGGATTTAATTATTCCCGCGCCCATGTCCCAAGAAAGACTAAAAGAGCGCGGATATAACCAATCGCTCTTGCTGGCCCAAATAGTTTCCCAAAATCATAATATCCCCATAAAAGACGATATTTTATATAAAATAAAAAACACGCCCTATCAGGCAAGGCTGTCCCGAAAAGAGCGTTTTGAGCAGGTAAAAGGCGCGTTTGTAGCCCAAGAAAACGCGCAAATAAAAAACAAAAAAATCCTGCTCGTTGACGACGTAATGACCACGGGCGCCACTTGCGACGAATTGTCCAGAATCTTGCTAAAACACAAAGCCAAAGAAGTTTATGTGTTGGTTTTGGCGCAGCCGCGCAAAAAAATAAAAGGGCTTTATTAAAGCCCTTTAGAAACAACTTCCCCCGGAAATATTTTTTTGATTTCTTCCAGTATTTCCTCAAAATATTCCTTAGAGTGCGGTTTTATCTCTCGCCCCAAGATTTCGCAATACTTTTCGTCGTGGCGGTATTGCTGAAGACTGTATCTCTTTGCGCCTTTTAGTTCATGGACGATTTGAACAATATCTTCCTTTGTCAGCGTGGGCGCAAAAGTGGTTCTAAACTCGTAATCAAGCCCGCTGTTCATTATAATCTCGACCGATCTTTTTATCGCCAAGATGTCCACGGGCACGCCCGCAACTAGAGCGTATTTTTCAAGCGGAGCTTTATAATCCATCGCCACATAGTCTATTAAGCCCTGGTCTATAAGGCCTTTTAAGACTTCGGGGCGGCTGCCGTTGGTGTCCAGTTTTACGGGATAGCCCAATTCTTTGATTTGTTTTATAAACTCGGGCAAATCTTTGTTTAGGGTAGGCTCGCCGCCGCTTATTACCACGCCTTGAAGCCAGCCTTTTCGCTTTTTTAAAAACTCCAGCACTTCTGAAGAATCTATATCCCCTGCCGACCTTATATAAGGCCTGTTGTGGCAATACCAGCAGTCAAAATTACAGCCGCCTAAGAAAACCGCACACGAAATGTGTGCGGGGTAATCTACAAACGAGTTTTTTATATAACCGGCAATTTTCATTTTTTGATCCTAATTATTGTCCGACTACGCGGTCGAATCTTTGCTTAAACTCTTCCATGTCCTCGGGCATTATGTATTTCTTTCTTTGGATATACTCTTCTTTCTTGCCCTTGTTGTAGTTTTGAACGGGACGCAGATATCCTACTACTCTGGACCAAACTTCCGCGTCTTTGTTGCAATAAGGGCAGTGGAAGTGTTCGCCCGGAACATAACCGTGCTCTTGGCAAATCGAGAAAGTCGGAGTAATCGAAATATAAGGCATTCTCGAGTTATAGAACACGGTCTTGATTAAATTCTTGCAAGCTTCTATATCGTCGATTTTTTCGCCTAGATAGAAGTGCAAAACGGTTCCGCCTGTGTAAAGAGACTGCAATTCGTCTTGGTTTTCCACCGTCTCAAAGATATCGTCCGTAAAGTTTACGGGCGGTTGGGTAGAGTTGGTGTAGTAAGGCTCGTGAACGCCCGCCGTGATGATATCGGGGAATCTTTCTTTGTCAAGTCTAGCCAGCCTATAGCTCGTGCCTTCGGCGGGAGTAGCCTCTAGGTTATACATATGGCCGGTTTCCTTTTGGAACTCAACCATTATATCTCTTAGATAATGCATTACTTCCAAGGCGAACGCTTTGCCTTCGGGCGTGGTTATATCCTTGCCCATGAAGTTTAACAGCGCTTCGTTCATGCCCACAATGCCTATGGTGTTAAAGTGGTTGTGCCAATATTGTCCCGTGCGCGCTTTTACGTCTCTTAGGAAGTGAGCCGAATAAGGATACAAGCCTTTCTCGGTTTGGTCTTCTATAATCTTGCGCTTAATCTCAAGCGAAGTCTTGGCGATGTTGCAAAGTCTTCTGATTCTTTCAAAGAATTCTTCCTTGGTCTTGCTTAGGTATCCGACTCTGGGCAGGTTCAAGGTAACGACGCCGATAGAGCCTGTCATAGGGTTGGAGCCAAACAAGCCGCCGCCGCGCTTTCTTAGCTCGCTTACGTCCAGTCTTAAACGGCAGCACATAGAAACGGCGTCTTCGGGGTCAAGGTCGCTGTTGACATAGTTAGCAAAATACGGAATGCCGTATTTGCAGGTAATTTTCATAAACGAGTTGACCACATCGCTGTCCCAGTCAAAGTCGTTGGTAATATTGATAGTAGGAATAGGGAAGGTAAACACTCTGCCCTTGGCGTCGCCCTCTAGCATTACCTCGCAGAACGCCTTGTTGAACATATCCATTTCGGCCTGGAATTCGCCGTATGTAGCGTCTTGAGGAACCCCGCCTATTATAACGGCCTGGTCTTTTAGGGTTTTGGGCACCTTAATGTCAAAGGTTAGGTTGGAGAACGGGCATTGGAATCCGACGCGGGTAGGCACGTTGATATTGAACACAAACTCTTGCAAGCATTGTTTAACTTGCTGGAAAGTCATATTGTCATACCTGATAAAAGGCGCCAAATAGGTGTCAAAGCTGCTCCAAGCCTGCGCGCCCGCGGTTTCGCCCTGGGTGGTAAAGGTAGCGTTGACTATTTGACCCAAAAGCGAACGCATATGCTTTGCGGGCTTGCTCTCTACCTTTCCGGGCACTCCGCCAAAACCGTTTAACAAGAGCTGTCTGATATCCCAGCCCGCGCAGTAAGGGCCGAAGAATCCAAGGTCATGCAGGTGGATATCCCCGCTTTCGTGCGCAGTTCTGACGTCAACGGGATAAATCTCATAGAGCCAATACTTCTTTGTAAAGGACTCTCTTATATAGTTATTAAGTCCGTTGACTGATTTTTGGGTATTTGCGTTTTCGTTAATTGCCCAGTCGTTTTCCCCTAAATAATTTGAAAACATGTCGATGGTAGCGCCTATCAAAGCGTTAATCTTTCTTGCGCCGTGGCGCTTTTCTCTGTAAAGAATAAACGCCTTAGCCGTTTTGGCGTGACCGTTTTCAATAAGCACTTTTTCAACCATGTCTTGAACGTCTTCGACATGGGGACGTCTATCGATAAAACGCTCCTCTAGTTTGGATACGACTTCTTCGCTTAATTTTTGGGCCAACTCGCGGTCATCGCCGCCCACGGCCACAGCAGCCTTATAAATAGCGTTGGTAATCTTCTCGATGTCAAAAGGCTGAACTGTGCCATCTCTTTTTAAAATTTCCTTGATCATAATACTTGCTCCCTCTAGGTGATGTGCATTTATCATAGCACAATACTATATATAGTGTCAATATATTTTTTAGAATACAATATATAGAATTTTTATGTCAATTTAATTTTCCATAATTTGTATTTATGGGATAAAAAGCGCAGTTATGGCGACAAACAAAATAATCAGGCTGACTTTAACTTCTTAACTTCGTTATCTAACGTTTTTCTTAATTCTTTCATTAGTTCGCGCGAAGGAGGCGCGACATCGGATAAAGTATATTTTAATCCAAGCTCCTGCCACTTCTTTATGCCTAAAGTGTGATAAGGAATAAGCTCGTATTTTTTTGCGCTGACGCAATATTTTGCAAGCTCTTTTACTTGGTCAGGCTCATCGTTAATCCCCGGAACTATTACCTGACGGATCCAAAAGTCTATTTTGTTTTCCAATAGATAATTATAAAATTCTAAAGTTTTATTAAGCTCCGCGCCCGTCAATTTCTTATATTCCGCCTGGTCGGTGTGTTTAATATCAAGGATTACCAGGTCGGTAAGAGTAAGAAGTTTTTTTACTTTTTCGTTTAAAAATCCGGCGGTATCCAGCGCGGTGTGGATGTTTTCTTGTTTTAACAACATGAAAAACTCGTATAAAAATTCGGCCTGCAACAACGGCTCGCCTCCCGAAACCGTTATTCCTCCGTTTCTTTTAAAGTAAGGCTTAAATTTTATGACTTTTTCCAACAACTCTTGGGGCGTATAAACCGTCCCGCAAGAACGCTGCCAGGTGTCGGGGTTATGGCAATAGCGGCACCTTAAATTGCAGCCCTGCATAAAAACTACCGTTCTTAAGCCCGGACCGTCTAAAGCGCCAAGAGATTCTATTGAATGAACATAACCTACTTTCATAACAATTTTTATTATATATCATCCATTTGATGAAATAAAGCCCCGAAATTCTAGTCGGGGCTTTTTATTCCAAAAGCCATATTATTATAGAGAATCAAAGAACGTTCTTTTGATTACTTCGTCCTGCTGCATCTTGTTTAACGAGTTAAATCTTACGGCGTATCCGCTTACTCTGATGGTAAGGTTGGGATACTTTTCGGGATGTTTTTGCGCGTCCAGCAGGCACTCTTTATCCAAGACATTGACATTGATGTGGTGAGCGCCTTGAACGAAATAGCCGTCAAGAATGCTTACCAAGTTGTTTTCTTGCTCGTCCCTATCGGCGCCTAATGTCTTGGGTATTATGCTAAAGGTGTTGGAAATTCCGTCCTGGCAAGCGCTGTAAGGAATCTTAGCCACGCTGTTTAACGAAGCTAAAGCGCCGCAGCACTCTCTGCCGTGCATAGGGTTGGCTCCGGGCGCAAAAGGTTCGCCGTATTTTCTGCCGTCAGGAGTGGAACCCGTCTTTTTGCCATAAACCACGTTGCTGGTGATTGTCAAGATAGACAAAGTATGCTTTGCGTCGCGGTAGGTAGGATTTTTCTTTAACGCGTCATAGAAATAAGTCACTATATCGCGGGCGATAGAGTCTACTCTTTCGTCGTCGTTGCCGTACTTAGGGAAGTCGCCATCGGTAATATAATCGGTAACCAAGCCCTCTTCGTTTTGAACGGCCGTAACTTTGGCGTATTTAATGGCGCTCAAAGAGTCCGCCGCCACGGACAATCCGGCAATGCCAAACGCCATCAGCCTTTCCACATGCGTGTTGTGCAAAGCCATTTGAATTTTTTCGTAGGCGTATTTGTCGTGCATGTAATGGATAATGTTCATGGTGTTGACATACAGCGACGCCAGCCAATCCATGTATATCTTAAATCTTTCGTAAACCTCTTCAAATTTCAGCTCGCCGCTTAACGCAGGCATTTCGGGGCCGATTTGGACTCCGCTTAACTCGTCCTTGCCGCCGTTTATTGCCATTAACAACACTTTAGGAATATTGCAACGCGCGCCGAAGTATTGCATTTGCTCGCCTATCTTCATAGCGCTGACGCAGCAAGCTATGCCGTAGTCGTCGCCGTAATTGGGGCGCATAATGTCGTCGTTTTCGTATTGGATAGAGTTTGTGGTTATGCTTATATATGCGCAATATTTTTTGAAGTTTTGAGGCAGGTTTTCCGACCACAAAACAGTCAAGTTAGGCTCGGGCGAAGGCGTTAGGTTTTCCAATGTGTGCAAGAACCTATACGAAGTCTTGGTAACCATATGCCTGCCGTCCAGTCCTATTCCGCCGATAGCTTCGGTAACCCAGGTGGGATCGCCCGCAAACAGCTCGTTGTATTCGGGCGTTCTTAATTGACGCGCCATTCTGAGCTTTAGCACGAACTGGTCGATTAATTCTTGGGCAAATTCTTCGGTGATAAGACCGTTCTTTATATCCCTTTGGATATAGATATCCAAGAACGTGGATACCCTGCCCAAGCTCTCCGCCGCGCCGTTTTGCTCTTTGATGGCCGCCAAGTATGCGAAATATACCCATTGGATAGCTTCCTGCGCGTTTGCGGCGGGACGGGATATGTCGTATCCGTACATGGCCGCCATTTCTTTAAGTTTATCTAAATATTCAATCTGGCGGAAAACTTCCTCTCTTAAGCGGATATTTTCGTCCAGCATTACTACTTTTTCAAGCTCAAGCATATCGGCTTTTTTCTTCTCTATCAGATAGTCCACTCCGTATAGCGCTACCCTTCTGTAGTCGCCTATAATTCTGCCGCGTCCGTAGGCGTCCGGCAAACCGGTGATTATACCGCTCTTGCGCGCTTTGCGCATCGTGGTCGTATATACCCTAAACACGCCGTCGTTATGGGTGGTGCGGTATTTAAACTGGTCTTCTATCCTTTCGGACAATTTGTAGCCGTACGCTTCGCAAGCCTGCCTAGCCATGCGCATTCCGCCAAAAGGGTTAACCCCGCGCTTTAGCGGCTGATCCGTTTGAAAGCCCACTATAAGCTCGTTTTCTTTATCCAAATATCCGGGCTTATACGCGGTGGGCGAGCTTACGGTCTCGGTATCGATGTCCAGCACGCCCCCTCTTTCTTGCTCTAGTTTGTGCAGCTGGTTATATTTCTCAAGCAGGCCCAAGGTGCGCTTGGTAGGGCCGGCCAAAAAGCTGTGGTCGCCGTCGTAAGGCTCGTAGTTGGTAACAATAAAATCGCGAACATTAACATCTTTATCCCAAAGATGCTCTTTAAAACCGTTCCATTCTAGTCTCATGATGCTTTCCTTTGAACTTTTTTGATAATGATTTCTATATAAAAATAGATATTAATTTTATTATTTTTTATCGGGCGGATAGTTATTATACAACCGTTCAACCGTTATGGCAAGCATATTAGTGATGAAATTACAAAAATAAGTTTGATAATTCATTAACAAACAAGTGGATTTATCCCTATGACAATATCGTATCCATAATAAAAAAAGATACTATTAGCATAGCGATGTTAATAGTATCTATAATATGAATTTATTATATCCTTGGTAACCGTTAGTTTTCTTCCGTTTCGACCTTTGATTTTTTGGGCGGCAAAGGCAGGAGCATGGAAACTCTTTGCTTATACTCTTGGTAAGCTTCGCGGGTTCTTAACATCTTCTTCTCAAGCATAGGGATGCTTATAAACAAGAATAACAAAGTGATTAATACGGCGCCGGCTATCCAATAAATTTTCATCGAGGAAGCGCTAAACGAAAAGACAAACACGCCCCACCAAAACAAAATTTCGCCAAAATAGTTGGGATGCCTTGAATAACTCCAAAGCCCCTTGTCCATTATTAAACCGCGGTTGGATTCGTCCTCCCTAAATTCGCGCATTTGGCGATCGGCTATTAATTCAAAGACGGTCGCCGTAATCATAATAATCATTCCTATTGAAGCGTAGATGTAATTAAAGGGCTTATCGAAAAAGATTACATAATACAAAGGAACCGTGCCTAGATACACCAAAACGGTGGGCATCAAGTTTATTCCGAACAGATTGGTAATGAAATAAAGCTTGGGATTCTTTTCTTTTAACATTACATAGCGCCAGTCCTGCGTCTTGGTCAAACCCATAAAGCCCGACGCCCAATTGTATGTAAGCCTAACAGCCCAAAATCCCACGCAGATAAGCATTAAGATAATAATTATATCGTTAAGCGGCCTGGCTCGAAGAATCAGCCAACCGGCGATAATCACTATCGATTGAACGCTCCAATAAGGGTCATACATGCTTGCGTTTTTGAAAATCAGTCCAAATCCCCAAACGACAAGCGTGGCTATAACATCGGCTATAAAGGTGGATAGAATTATATTGTTTATGTATCGATTTAACAATATAAAACTAATTACGCCCGCGGCGATAGCTAAAATATATACCCCCGTAACTATCAAAAAACTTAGAGACCTTTTCATACATCCTCCAAAAAAAATAATAGAATAAAATAAATGCATTTTTATTATATATTGAAAGAGCTCTTATTTCAACGAGACATTTACAATTGTTTATAATTAATATATAATTTATTATAAAATAAAAAAAATTTTAAAGTTGGTCTTATTATGGCAAAGATTTTGATAATAGAAGACGACCCTCAAATATCAAGGCTGGTTATGCTCGACCTTATGCATGAAGGCTACGAGGTCGAGTGCTCGGCAGACGGCAGAGAAGGCCTGGAAAAAGCTCAGCTTGGCGACCACGATTTGATTATTCTAGACATTATGTTGCCTTCGCTAAACGGGTTGGAAGTGTTAAGGCGGCTAAGAACCACCAAAAACACGCCCGTAATTATGCTCACCGCGCGCGACGCCACTATGGACAAAGTCATGGGTCTGGACATGGGCGCGGACGATTATATGACCAAGCCTTTTGCTATCGAAGAGCTGCTGGCAAGAATACGCACTATCTTAAAACGCCATGCCAATTATGAGCAAATTGCGGATTCTCAAGACGAAAAACGCGTGGGAAAACTGGTTATCAACACCAATAAGCACTCGGTCACATACGACAACAAGCCCATTGATTTGACAAGAAAAGAATACGACCTTTTGTTGTATCTTGTCGAAAACAAGAACAAAGTCTTAAGCCGCGATCAGATATTAGACGAAGTATGGGGCTATAACTTTTACGGCGAAACCAACGTGGTTGATGTTTATATTAGATATCTCAGAAGCAAAATAGACTATAAATTCGGCACACAATTTATACATACTCTAAGGGGAACGGGATATATCCTAAAAGACGAATAAAGGATAAAAATTGAAATCAAAAAAAGATAAAATCATCCAAGCGTTATTATTTATACCTAAAGCGATAGCAAATTTTTTTAAGAAAATATATTTTTGGTTCAATTACAACATAACCGCCAAGATGACCTTGATTAACGCGGTGGTCTTTGCTTTTTTTGGCGTCGCGTTAATATTAATCGTCTCCTTTTTGACCGACCAATCTATCTTAAGCCCGCACCAATCGGATTTGCTAAAATATTGTTCCGTAATTTCCAGGGAACTAAGCGGAGATTTTGACGAAGATAAATTAAACGCAAAGATCGAAACGCTAAACAACGCACAGATAAAAGCCGCCGTGTTAGATCAAGAAGATAATATTTTGTGGTCAACCCTTTCCGGATCTATAATAGATACCCAAATTACCAAAGTTCCTACATTGCGCGACCAGAATGTTTATTATGTGTCCAAATATAAAAACAACGGCGGCCAGGTTTATAAAATATACTTAACCAGAAACATTTCGGCAGACTATAAATTAATGGTAAAAATCAAAACCGCTGTAATTATAATCATTCCGCTTTCTTTGTTTTTGCAGCTTATGGTAGGCATACTCTCAGGCGGTATTTTGCTGTCGCCCATTAGAAAGATAACTAATCTCACACGCAAGATAACCCGCGATAATTTATCCACGTCGCGCATAGACGATAAAATGGCAAGGGGCGAGTTAAAAGAACTAATCCAGGTCTTAAATCAGATGTTGGATAATCTGCAAGAATCTTTTGACGCCCAAGAGCGTTTTGTTTCTGACGCCTCGCACGAACTAAAAACCCCTATTGCCGTTTTGCAAGGATATAGCGAAATACTAAAACGTTGGGGCAAGGAAGACCCAGCCGTGTTAGAGGAGAGCATAGACGCGATTTTTAAAGAGACCCAGCATATGAAAAACTTGGTGGAAATGCTCTTATTCTTATCGCGCGCGAATAATAAAAAAGTCAATCTCAAAATAGAAAACTTTTTCCTAAACGACTTGTTAGAGGAGATAATTAAAGACACGCAGACCACTTGCGGCGGAACAAGAAAGATATCCACGGGCAAAATGATGGCGTTTACAGTGGACGCCGACAGAGAGCTTATTAAACAGCTCATAAGAATAATCGTGGATAACGCGGTAAAATATACTAAAGACGGCGGCGAAATCAAATTCAGCTGTTATACTGAGGACGATTACGCCTTTATTGTCGTCCAAGACGACGGCATAGGCATATCTAAAGAGGATTTAAGCCACGTGTTTGAAAGATTTTACCGCGCGGATAAGGCGCGCTCTCGAAATTCCGGCACGGGCTTGGGCTTAAGCATAGCCAAAAAGATAGCCGACGCGCACAACGCAGAAATCTTGATAAGCAGCGAGCCCGGCCAAGGAACGATCGTCAATTTGAAGATGAATTTAACCGTTTAATAGCTTTTATACAATAATCACTTGTAATCCGTTGATAAATCATTATAATTAATATTGGTGAGTGATATGGCTTATTGTCCTAATTGCGGAAGGGAAGGAAACAGTTTTTGCTCTTTTTGCGGCGCTCAACTTTACATAGAGCCCGAGCTTCCCAAAGAATCAAGCGCCGCAAAACCTAACCTTTTTTATATTATTTTAAGCGCGCTTTGCTTTATCGCAGGATTAATTGTTTTCGCCATTTATTGCGCACAACCCGAAGGCAAAGTTTATATAAAATACGCGGGCTTATCCGCATTGGTTTATATAATAGCTTTTAGCGCGCTTATTATATTCTTGCCATAAAATCGGCTGTATGGCCTTAATAATAAAATAATAGGAGATAATTATAAATGAGATGTCCGTTCTGCAACAATCTTGTTCCCGACGACAGCGTGTATTGCACTTTTTGCGGCAAGAATGTCAGACAAACCGTTAATCAAAATCCTATTCCAAACTCTTACCAAAATCCTTACTCTCAAAGACCTCCGATGCCGCAAACAGACGACGCCGGATGCTTGGCGATTTTTGTAAGTTTTTTCTCGCCCTTTGTAGGTTTAGCGCTGTATTTAATATGGAAAGACTATCGCCCCTCAAGCGCAAAAACCTGCCTGATTACCGCGTTAATTTCTTTGGCCATACGTATTTTGGGCGGTATAATTGCGGTCATAATACCCATACTCGCGGCGATGTCCGCTGCTGATGGTTTTTATTATTTGATTAAACTTGTCGTAAGTTTTATTAGGTTATAGTAAATTTTTTGAAATATCAAAAACGGCCTCTTTAAAAAAGAGGTCGTTTTTTTTATTTATGCTTTAATGGTGTATATTTTTATCGTCAAATATTAATTACTATATATACAAGGAGAGTGAAAAATGAAAGCGACAGGTATAGTAAGAAGAATTGACGAACTAGGCAGAGTAGTAATACCAATGGAAATAAGGCGCACAATGAAAATAAGAGAGGGCGATCCCTTGGAGATCTTTACCGACACTAACGGCGAATTAATCTTAAGAAAATACTCGCCTATGGAAAGCGTAGAGGGTTACGCGGTGTTTTTGGCGGACTCCATAGCCGAAACGGTTGAAACAGGCGTCATTATTTGCGACAAAGACGTAGTGGTCGCGGTATCTAACTTGCCTAAAAAAGAATACCTAGGACAAAACATAACAGCCGAGCTTGAACAGGTAATAGAAAACAGAAAAACCGTTCTAAACGTATCCGAAGATAAGATTGTCAAGATAAAACCCGACGACAACAAATACCGATCCCAAGTTATCGCGCCTATTTTGGCGGCTGGCGATACTTACGGCGCAGTCGTCTTAGTCTCTAAAGACAGAACGCTTACGGATATAGAATTAAAAGTCGCCACATCAGCGGCGAACTATTTAGGAAAACAGTTGACATAAAAAATCCTTAAAAAATACGGTTTTTTAAAAAAACCGTATTTTTTTAGTCAGCCCAATTAATAGCTATATTGCCTTTATTAGAAACGCTTACAGAGCAGCCTAAAGCCTTTTCAAAAAACGAAACAGGTAAATATAATTCGTTTCCTATAACTTGAGGAGGGGTATTGATAGACAGATAATCGACGCCTTTAGAATAATAATAAAACAAAATATCGTTATTTTTATCGAATGAATATCTAATTAAAATCGCGTCAGAATCAAAATAGCTGTTTTTATAAATCTTGGTATAATTGTCTTTGTGGTTATATTCTACATTAAATCCTAAAGCCACTAATATACAGCCCGCGGGCAACATTAATTCGTCTTCTTGGTAGTATGAGCAATATACCACTGTATCGATGTGCTGCCCGTTGACATAAACGCTGTAATTGTGTTTTATCTCTGGTCGGGCAACAGTAAATTTGTCCTGTTTTATACTGGTGTCCAAAATTTACTCCTTAAAAACTTTTTTTCCAAGTAATTATATCATTTCGATTAATTTTTGGCAAAGAAATCAAACTTGTAAACGCGTTTTAAATAGTTTGGCAAAAATTATTGTTAATGCTATTATTATGCTATGAATTTTAACGGCAAAACGCTAAAGAAAAGCTTAGGACAAAATTTTCTCACCGATACTAATTTATTGCGAGCCATAGTGCAAGATGCGCAAATAGACAACGATAATGTTTTGGAAATAGGCGCGGGCGCGGGCGCGCTGACTAAGGTTTTAGCGCAAAGAGCTAATAAGGTAGTCGCCTTTGAGATTGACAAATCCTTAGAGCCTGTTCTTTTAGAAAACTTAAAAGATGCCAACGCGCAGGTAATTTTCCAGGATTTTTTGGAAACAGATGAAGAAGATATCCAAAAGCTTGTCGGAAAAAATTACAAAGTGGTAGCCAATCTTCCTTATTATATTACCACGCCTATTATTTTTAAGCTCCTAGAGTTTGACAATCCTCCGAAAAGCATTACAATTATGGTTCAATTAGAGGTGGGGCAGAGAATAACCGCAAGTCCCGGCACAAAAGATTACAGCGCCTTGACGGTGGGAATAGAAAGCAAATACCAGGCTAAAATAACCCGTAAGGTAAAAAAAGAGATGTTTATTCCCAGGCCTAAAGTGGATTCCTGCATAGTCCATATGATCTACCGTCCATATGATATAGAGGATTACGCGTTGTTTCATAGAACCGTAAAAAGCGCTTTTTCGGCGCGCAGAAAACAGCTGATAAATAATCTGTCCAATGAATTTGGGCTTTCCAAAGATGTCTTAAAAGATATTTTGCAATCCATAAATCTTGACGCTGATATCCGAGGCGAAATCGTTAGCGCAAAACAATTTATTGAACTCTCAAAAATATTGAAAAAATATATTAACGAGCAAAAGGAGTAAATTGTATGCCTGTTTTAGACATGCCTTTGGAAAAATTATATGAGTATCAAGGCGTCAATCCCAAGCCGGCTGACTTTGAGGAATATTGGGATAATACTCTTGCCGAGTTAGACAAAATCGATCCGCAGGTAACCATAACGCCCGCAAAAGAATTTCGCGCTATAAACGCCGACTGCTTCGACTTATATTTTACGGGATTGGGCGGCGCAAGAGTTTATTCAAAATACCTAAGGCCCAAAAACATAAAGGGCAAATGCCCCGTTATCCTAATGTTCCACGGTTACAGCGCCAGCAGCGGCGATTGGGCGGATAAGACTGTTTATACAAACGCGGGCTTTATCGTATTGGCTATGGACGCGCGCGGTCAAGGCGGCAAATCCCAAGACAATCTGGTAACGCAAGGCAATACCTTTAAAGGCAATATCATACGCGGTTTGGACGATAAACCCGAAAATCTAATGTTTAGATACATATATTCGGATACCGCTATGTTGGCAAGGATCGCCGCAACTTTGGACGACGTCGATACCGACAAAATCTACGCGGCGGGAGGCTCTCAAGGCGGAGCGCTTACTTTGGCATGCGCTTCCTTAGCGTCCGACATTATCAAAAAAATCGCGCCCACCTTTCCTTTCTTATGCGACTTTAAAAGAGTATATGAGATGGATTTGTTAAAAGACGCTTACGATGAAATTAATTATTACATAAGACACTTCGCGCCTACTATTGAAAAGATAGACGCTATTTGGCAAAAATTGGGATATATAGATTTGCAATTTTTAGCGCCCAGAATAAAAGCCGAAACGCTTTGGAGTGTCGGGCTTTTGGATTCCGTTTGCCCGCCGTCTACTCAATTTGCCGCATATAATAAAATTACGGCGAAAAAAGAACTGATTATTTATCCGATACATGGGCACGAGTATCTGCCCTCTCAAGCCGACAATCAATACGAGTTCTTTACCAAAGACTTATAAAATCAACGCCTTCTTTATGAAGGCGTTTTTTTCACACGCGACGCGTTCTTTAGCATATAAAATTAATATGTATTCGTATTACGACCTGTTAGTCGATATAGACTATCTGACCCGAATGGGCGCAGACCTATCTTACATAGGCAACACCGTTTTAGGCCGCCCCATCCCGATGCTGCATATAGGCGATTATTCCCCCAACCAAGTGCTTATCCAAGGAAGCATTCACGCCCGCGAGCATATAACCTCCCAATTAATAGTGGATCAAATCTATTATATGCTAAGGGTGTATGGAACTAATTTAGGAGGCGGGGGCATTTATTTTGTCCCTATGGTTAATATCGACGGGGTTATGCTGTGCGAGTTCGGGCTTGCCGAAATCCCGCAATCCCGCCGTCAATTTTTATTGGATGTCAACGGCGGAAGCGAGAACTTTTCGCTGTGGAAGGCCAATATTAACGCCGTGGATTTAAACACCAATTTTCCTGCCCGCTGGGGAACGGGAGTGCAAAATGTGTTCGCTCCGGCGCCTTCGGACTATGTAGGGCCGTATCCCGCATCCGAACCTGAAACGCAAGCGCTTATGAACGCGACAACCAGAATTTATCCCCAAATAACCATAAGCTACCACGCGCGCGGACGGGAGATCTACTGGGAGTTTTACCAACCAGAACCTAATCTTTCCCGCGACCGCCGAATAGGCGAAGTCTTTAGCGAGCTGACCACATATACCCTAATAGACGGCACCATGGGCAGCGCAGGGGGATACAAAGACTGGTGCATTCAGGATTTTTACATTCCCGCATATACTTTTGAAATAGTTGACGCATCCTATCCTTATCCAATAGACTATATAGCGTTGGAAGAAGAATTCGAGCTTAACAAGCTAGTGCCCATTACCGCGCTTAACCAAGCAAAAGCGGTTTTTGGCTCTTCCTAAACCAAATTGACTATTGAGATAAGGTTAGATAAATGACAGACGAAGCGTTTATGCGGCTTGCGCTAAAAGAAGCCCAAAAAGCCCTAAAGACCAAAGACGTGCCCGTGGGCGCGGTTATAGTCAAAGACGGCAAAGTCATAGCCAAAGCCCATAACGAGCGCGAAAAACTAAACGACGCCACCGCGCACGCGGAGATAGTCGCCATCCGCCGCGCCAATAAAAAGCTTAAATCCTGGTATTTGGACGGATGCGTTTTGTATGTGACTATGGAGCCTTGCGTGATGTGCGCGGGCGCGATCATAAACTCCAGGATAGAAAAAGTCATCTACGGCGCTCAAGACTTCAGATTCGGCTGCTGCGGCACGCTATACAACTTGCCCGAGGACACCAGATTTAACCATAGAGCCCAAGTCTTTGGCGGGGTTTTGGCCGAAGAATGCGCCAAACTGTTGACGGATTTTTTCAAAAAACTAAGAGATAAAAAGAATAATAATTAAAATATATAGCAAAATTTTTCCATTGATAAGCGGCTTATTCTCAATGGGTAAGTTGTTTGACATTATGTTTTAAAGGTAATAAAATAAATTTATGGTCCAGGACTTTTGCGGAGTAATCCTTAAAGTTGATAATCCCAGCTTTAAACGAAGCCCCTCATACGAGTTAAAAATATGGGGTAAGTCTATGTTGGAGTGGGTATCTTCTGTATTTTGGGAAGAGCCCTTTATTTATGCCGATGTCTTGGGCGAGGACAAAGCCGATATAAAAATTATAGAAAACATACTTAAAAACACTTCCTTCGAAAAGCAATACATAGTTATTTTATATTCCGATACGCCCTTGATTACCCGCAAAACCGTAATGGAAGCGGTAGAATATTGTCAAAGCAATAATTTAGATTATGTAAAAATGACCAGGGGCTACATAATAAAAAAAGATTGCCCCAAACCTTTTAGCGAAATAACCAAATCCAAGACTCATTATTTTTCTTTTGAGGAAGATTTTTTAACAGCGCTAAACTTCAAAACGCTTGCTTTAATTAACGAAGTCCAAAAACAGCGCATAATAGAGCGCCATATGCAAAACGGAGTCTATTTTTTGGACCCTTCAAGCGCGTTTATTGACGACTCGGTAGAGATAGCAAGCGGAGTTACCATATATCCTAACAATCATTTAATCGGCAAGACGATTATACATAAAGGCGCCGTTTTGTTTGACGGCAATTTTATACAAGACAGCGTAATAGGCGAGAACGTTGAAGTTCGGTCGTCCAATATTAGCGGAAGCTTTATAGGGAATAATACTACAGTGGGGCCGTATGCGTATCTGCGCCCCGAAAGCTATGTGGGCGAAGAATGCCGCATAGGCGATTTTGTGGAGTTAAAAAAAGCCCGAATCGGAAACAAGACCAAGGTCGCGCACCTTTCGTATTTGGGCGACTGCGAGCTTGGCCAAAACTGCAACGTAGGCTGCGGCGTAGTCTTTTGCAACTATGACGGCAAGCACAAACATTTTTCTAAAGTAGGCAACAATGTCTTTATCGGCAGCAATACTAACATTGTCTCTCCGGTAGTAATCGAGGATAATGCTTTTATTGCGGCGGGTTCGACTGTTACGGAAAATATACCGCAATATAGTTTGGCTATCGCGCGAGCGCGTCAAGTTAATAAGCCCGACTATATGAAAAAAAAGCTGGAGGAATAGTATTAAATGGTTTCGCACAACAACAATATCAAGCTCTTTACGGGCAATGCCTGCCCTAAGCTCGCTAAAGCAATAGCGGCTGAACTAAATATAGAACTTGGCCAAATGGAAGTGGGCAGGTTTTCGGACGGAGAAATAAACGTCCATATTATGGAGAGCGTAAGGGGTTGTGATGTTTTCGTGGTGCAATCGACTTGTTCGCCCGTAAACGAAAACTTAATGGAATTATTAATAATCATAGACGCGCTAAGAAGGGCAAGCGCAGGCAGGATCACCGCCGTAATGCCTTACTTCGGATACGCACGCCAAGACCGCAAGACAAGAGCCAGAGACCCCATAACCGCAAAACTGGTAGCCGACCTCATCACATCGGCGGGCGCGGACAGGGTGCTTACTATGGACTTGCACGCGCCTCAACTTCAAGGCTTCTTTGATATCCCCGTGGACCACTTGCTCGGCACGGCTGTTTTGTGCAAAGAAATAATGAAGTCCGATATATATAGAGAAGACTTTGTGGTCGTATCTCCCGATATGGGCAGCGTCGCCAGAGCCAGAGCTATGGCGCAAAGAATGCACACTCCTCTTGCCATAGTGGACAAGCGCAGACCCAAGCCCAACTCCGTAGAAATTATGAACATAATAGGCGAAGTTAAGGGCAAGGCGTGTCTGTTGGTTGACGACATGATAGACACCGCCGGAACTATCTGCCAAGCCGCTCAAGCGCTTATGGACCAAGGCGCTATCGAAGTTCATGCCTGCTGCACGCACGCCGTTTTAAGCGGACAAGCAGTAGAAAGATTGGAAAATTCGCCCATAAAGACCGTTACCGTTCTTGACACCATAGAACACAAAAGCCCTGTCAACAGCTCTAAGTTTAGATCGGTAAGCGTAGCGCCCATATTCGCCGAAGCTATCGAAAGCATATATATGGATTTGCCGCTTAGCAGGCTGTATGAATAATCGATGAAGATAATCGTAGGTTTAGGCAACCCCGGCTCTAAGTATCTAAGGACCTTTCATAATATCGGATTTATGACGTTGGAGGCTGCCGCCCAAAAATTAGACATAAAAATAAAAAAACTCAGGTGCAAAAGCCTAATCGCCGAATCCAATCTCGGCGGCAATAAATTCGTGCTCGCCTGTCCGCAAACCTATATGAACTTAAGCGGAGAGGCGGTTTCGTCATTGCTTCAGACATATAAAGCGGATTTGGACGAACTGTTGGTGGTTTACGACGACGCAGATCTGAATTTAGGCGCGATTAGAATAAGGCCGCACGGGAGCGCGGGCACGCACAACGGAATGCGCAACATTGTGCATTGTCTAGACAGCGAAAATTTCAAACGCATGCGTATAGGAATAGGCAAGCCCGAACATATGCCGCTGGAAGATTACGTCTTGCGCGATATCCCGATGGAAGCGCGGCAGATTATGTTCGACGCCATTATGCGCGCAAGCGACGCTATAATTGATTGGATTAACGGCGCGCCATTTGAAACAATAATGCAAAATTACAACAAATCAAACTAAATTTCCAAAAATAATAATATGATAAAAAACAACCTTCCCATCCCGCGCGAAGTCCAGGAAATAGCGCGAAAACTTTCCGGCGGAGTCTCGGCTTCGCTTTTTGGGCTTTCCGCCGGCGAAAAAGTATATCTTGCCGCGTGCATGCAAGACTTTGTCTTGTATGTGGCTGGGGATTATTATTTGGCTACCCAAGTATATAACCAGCTCTCGCCCTTATGCGACGCCGCGATTTTGCCCGCTATTCCCGACCTCTTGACATACAAACAGGGCGCGACCGAGGAAATATTTTTTAAGCGGGTGGAAGCGCTGAATAAACTTGTAAGCGGAAAATTAGACGCATTAATAATAAGCGCCCAGAGTTTAGGCGAGCTGTTTCCTAAAAAGCTTGATATTCAGGAACATATTTTAGAAATCTCCCTAAACCAAGCCATATCTTTAGACGAAGTAACTTCAAAGCTTCAAACGGGCGGATATAAGCGCGCGGCGCTTGCCAGCGCGCCCGGTTCATTTTCGCTAAGAGGCGATATCCTGGATATCTATCCTTACGAGCAAGAGCCTGTCCGCGTTGAATTTTTTGGCGATACAGTAGAGAGCATAATGACTTATTCACCTGTCTCTCAAACCCGAAAAAGCTCGCTAAAAAGCGTTACAATATATCCTTCGACAGAGTTTTTTATCAGCGGCGATTATTTTGAGAAACTAAAACAAGAAGTTATCAAAAGACGCAATAACAACCTAGAGCCCAATTCAAAAGCCCGTCAAGACAGGATAATAGACGAGCTTATGTTTAAGCTGGAGGCAAAATCAGTAGATAATTCTTTGGCGTATATCGCTTATTTAATGGACAGAGTATCTTTGTCCGACCTGTTGCCCAAAAATACTATTATTATATATGACGAAATTAAGCTCATAAACGACGCTTTAAACAACATATACAACGAGCATTTTTCAAGAATAAAATCCTTGCTGGAAACGGGCGAGATATTTACGGACGCGCACAAGCAATTAATAGACAAAGATAAGATATTTGGACTTTATCAAAACTTTAATAAATGTTCTTTTTCTAAGATTCTTTCCGCCAATAATATCTTTGAGCCCGACGAAGTCATAAATTTTAAAGCCTCTCCCATAACCCGATATGTCAACAACTTAGACGAGCTGGTTCAGGATTTAAAGAACTGGAGGACGAACGGCTATAGCGTGATATTAACCGCCAAAGACCAGGCGTTAGCTAAATCTTTGCAAACTTCGATCGCTAATAAAGGTTTATATATAGATATATATAACGAAGTCCCTTCGGATTTTTTGGACGAGCCAAAGACAATAATCGCTCCCGTAAAGACGAGCGTAGGCTGCATTTGGCACCAAGATAAATTCGTCCTAATTGGCAACGATGACTTGTATCCCAAAAAAGAACTCGCGCCCGCCAGAGCCAAGGATATGTTCTTTGAGGTCAGAGAAGGCGACTACGTGGTGCACTATGTGCACGGCATAGGCATTTGCAGAGGCATTACCAGACTTACCAGCAATTTAGGAACAAAAGATTATATAATAGTAGAATATAAAAACGGCGATAAACTTTATGTTCCCACAGAGCAGTCCGATTTGCTGTCCAAATACAGCGGCTCAAATCCTAAGCTTTCCAAATTGGGCGGAGCGGAATTCGCCAAGGTAAAGCAAAAGGTAAAAGATGAAATCAAAAAGATGGCTTTTGACCTTCAAACGCTTTACGCAGAGCGAAGCCGCCAAAAAGGCTATGTATACGAAATAGACGAGGAGCTGCAAAAGGCGTTTGAGGATTCGTTTGAGTATACCGAGACACAAGATCAAAGATTAGCCACGGACGAGATCTTAAACGATATGAGAAAGGGCGCGGTTATGGACAGGCTGATCTGCGGGGATGTCGGCTACGGCAAAACCGAAGTCGCGTTAAGAGCAGCTTTTGCCACGGCTGTATGCGGCCGTCAGGTTGCGTTTTTGGCGCCAACCACCATATTATCAGAACAGCATTATAATACGGCGCGCGAGCGGATGAAAAATTGGGGGCTAAATATTGCCGTTTTGAATAGATTTAAAACAGTCAAGGAAACCAAAGACATATTAAACAAATTAAAAGAAGGCGAGATCGACATAATCTTTGGCACTCACAGATTGCTGTCTAAAGACGTGGAGTTTAAAAATTTGGGACTATTGATTTTGGACGAAGAGCAAAGGTTCGGGGTTGAAGACAAGGAAAAGATAAAGCTCATAAAAAACAACGTCAATGTCCTAAGCATGTCGGCTACGCCTATTCCCCGCACTTTGCATATGTCGCTAAGCGGCATTAGGGATATAAGCCTTTTGAGCGTGCCGCCCGCGGATAGACTGCCCATTCAGACATATATAACCGAGTTTTCGGACGGGCTGGTAAAGGACGCTATCGCTAGAGAGTTAAGCCGCGGCGGGCAAGTTTATGTGGTTTACAACCGTTCGGAGTTTATCGACGCGTTTGCCTCAAAAATAAAAAGATTGGTTCCTCAAGCCGAGATAGAAGTCATCTTCGGCACAATGCCTGAAGAAGAATTATCCCGCTCTATCAAGCGCTTTTACGACGGCGAAAGCAATGTTTTGGTCTGCACCACCATTATAGAAAACGGTATAGACTTGCCTATGGCCAATACCTTGATCGTGTGCAACGCCGACAGGTTCGGCCTAAGCCAATTGTATCAATTGCGCGGAAGAGTGGGCAGAAGCAACAGGCTGGGATACGCCTATTTTACTTTCGAACCCGATAAAGAGTTGACTACCCAAGCGTATAAGAGACTGGAAGCGCTGATGGAGTTTACCGAGCTGGGCAGCGGATTTAAAATCGCGCTAAAAGACCTGGAAATTAGGGGCGCAGGCACGGTTTTGGGCAAAAAGCAGCACGGGCATATGGAACAGGTGGGATACGAGTTATACACAAAGCTGTTAATGCAGGCTCGGCAAGAACTTGAGAACAAACAAGCGGATGAATTTGCCGAATGCCGCATAGAAGCGGACTTCGACGCCTATATCCCCGACGACTTTATTACTGATATCAATGTCCGCATGCGGCTGTATAACAAAATCTCGCTTATCCGCACGCCTAAGGACAGAATGGACGCGCTCCAGGAGATAAAAGACGTCTTCGGCGCCGTGCCCAAAGAAGTGGAAAACCTTATCAATATAGGACTATATAAGAATCTGGGCGTAAAAGCCAAGGCGAGCGTTGTGCGCTTGGAGAAAAACAACGGCTGGATATTGTTTGAAGAGCTAACGCCTGAGCTTGCCGACGCAGTCAACAAGTTTAAAGATATTGCAGTCTTGGATTTGTCTAAAAAGCCTAAGGTTATTATAAAAAACCAGGTCTATAAGAACATATACGCCTTTTTGGAGGCGCTGGGCGATAAATACGACCCAAAAGTATTGCTAAACAATTGAAAATTAAGTATAATATTAAATACTGCAAAATTATAGGCATTTAAAGGTCGGGAATGATATGAAAAGATTTCTAACATTAATACTATGCTTTTTGCTTGCTGTTAGCATGCTAACGGGCTGCAGACTCTTTGTTTTAGACGAAGATAAAGATTTCTCCGAAGCCGTGGCTGTAATACAGTCCAGGACTTTGCCCATAAAGATAAAGCAAGAAGACGGCAGCTATAAGAACGGAACATTTACTTCCGAAGAGAAGATTGTTACTAAACTCGAATTATATAACGTTTTTCAGCAATACGGACCTACTTACCAAAACCAATTTGGTCTGTCCGCAGAAGAAGCTTATAAAAAATTGCTTGACCAATTGGTTGAGCGCGAATTAGTGTTAATTGAGGCCGAAAGACTTCTTGCGGCTAATGAAATGAGATTTAAACAATCAGAACTAAACAGGATTTGGAAAGATGTCTATGACAGCATAGACGACGATATCTACGAATACGAAACCGAAATCGCCAAAGAATACGGCGAGGAAATTTACACTCCCGGGGAAGGCGAAGACATTACGCCCGAATGGCCCGAATTTGAATATCCTTATACTCCCGATCCTGAAGAAGACTATCCTATTGAAAACAATATCATAATGGACGAAGAAGCGTGGAGCCCCGAAGGCAGCAGAGGCCCTATCTTCGACTATTCTATTATAGAGCACGGAACGGAAGCCGCAAAAGAAGCCTACTTTAAAACCGACGAATACCGTTCCGCCGCATTAAAAACCGAAGCGCTAAGAAGATTTTTGCAAAACATCAAGGACAACTTAAAAACCGACACTTTGTCCAGCGCTGACCTTGCCAAATTCAAAGCCGACCTAAAAGAATTAGAAAAATATAACAACGCTAAGCCTTACGAATACGCTAAACTATACGCAAAGCTTAAAGATTTTTGGTTTATCA
>DATCJN010000005.1:0-3090 GCA_036562755.1 Clostridia bacterium
GGCGGAGAAATAGATTTGGAAAGAGGGGCAAAAGCCGTTTTAGACGATTTTAGGTCGGGCAGGCTGGGTAATATAACTTTGGAAAGCCCGCCCGTAAAGGACTGATAGTGGCGACTAAAAGAATTTTGGATTACGAGAAAAAATACCAAGATTTAAATTACATATGCGGCATTGACGAAGCTGGAAGAGGTCCGCTAGCCGGCCCTGTTTCTTGCGCCGCCGTAATCATGCCCAGAGAGCCGTTTATTGAAGACATTGACGACAGCAAAAAACTCTCGGAAGCCAAAAGAGAAGAGCTTTACGAGATAATCATAAAAACCGCTATCGCTTATAACATAGTTTTCATAGACCACATTACCATAGATAAGATTAATATTCTCAACGCCACCAAACTAGGCATGGAACAGGCTGCCAAAGGGTTGAAAATAGTTCCCGACATAATCCTAATTGACGCTGTAAAAGGATTGGATCTGCCCTGCAAGAGCGAATCCATAATAAAAGGCGACGAGCAATCATATAACATAGCCGCGGCAAGCATCCTGGCTAAAGTCGCTCGCGACCGCTATATGCGCGAGATGGACAAAATTTATCCTTATTACGATTTTAAAAACTGCAAGGGTTACGCCACCCCCAATCATTTAGAAGCACTAAAAAAATGGGGCAGCTGCCCTATCCACAGACAAAGTTTTTTGACGCATTTGGAAGTAGCCGGCAAAGAAATTATAGAAAGATTATGAAAAATGTTCATAAAGGCAAAATAGGCGAAGCCAAGGCAATTAACTATCTTCAATCATTAGGCTATAACATCATTCAAACCAATTACAGATGCGCTTTCGGCGAAATAGATATAATAGCCGAGGACAGCGGCGTTTTGGTGTTTTTAGAAGTCAAGAGCAGAAAGAATACGGACTTTGGCTATCCTTCCGAGGCGGTTAATTACAAAAAACAGCATTCGATAGCCAAAACCGCGGTTACATATATAAAACAAAAAAATCTATTTAACAAGCCAATGCGCTTTGACGTCGTAGAAATTATAGGCGATTCAATAAGAGTAATCAAAGACGCTTTTACCTCTGATATTTGGTATTAATATATTTTGACATTATTTATTTGACTTTCCCAAAAAATTGATTTAAATATTTTATGGAAAAAAGCACCAAGGAGGTTTGAAAATGAAAAAGGAGTTCAAAGCCGAATCAAAGAGACTGCTTGAACTTATGGTAAACTCTATTTATACCCACAAAGAGATCTTTTTAAGAGAGCTTATTTCCAACGCGAGCGACGCTTTGGACAAGATGTATTACAAAGCGTTGACGGACGATTCCATAAAATTTAATAAAGACGATTATTATATAAGACTCTGTGTTGACAAAGACGCGCGCCTCTTGACAGTAAGCGACACCGGCATAGGCATGACAAAAGAGGAGCTTGAAACGAACCTGGGCACCATCGCCAAAAGCGGTTCGTGGGACTTTAAGCAAAACAACGAACAAAAAGAAGATATCAACATAATCGGTCAATTCGGCGTAGGCTTTTATTCAGCCTTTATGGTGGCAAGCCATGTAAAAGTCGTCACAAAGGCGTTTGGCTCCGACCAGGCGTATGTTTGGGAATCGGACGGGCTGGACGGCTACACAATCTCGCCCGCCGAAAAAGAAACTGTCGGCACGGATGTAATATTGACTATTAAGCCCAGCACGGAAGACGAAAACTACGACGAATTTTTGGAAGAATACCGCATAAGAGCGCTTGTTAAAAAATATTCTGACTTTATAAGATACCCTATAAAAATGCTTACGACCAAAAGCCGCAAAAAAGAAGGCTCTGACGAATACGAAGAATACCGGGAAGACGAAATTCTCAACAGCATGGTGCCTATTTGGCGCAAAAACAAATCAGAGCTTAAGTCCGAAGACTATGAAAAATTTTACGAAGAAAAACATTACGGCTTTGGCAAACCTCTGCATTATATACACCTAAACCTAGAGGGCGTAACGAGTTTTAGGGCTATATTGTATATCCCCGAATATGTGCCGTTTGATTACTATTCAAAAGAATACCAAAAAGGCCTTGAGTTATATTCCAACGGCGTTTTGATTATGCAAAAGTGCGCCGACCTATTGCCTGATTATTTTGCCTTCGTTCAAGGGCTCGTTGACAGCGAAAATCTTTCTTTAAATATTTCAAGAGAATTATTACAACACGACAGACAGCTAAAATTCATCTCTAAAAAGATAAGCGAAAAAATCAAGTCCGAGCTATTAAGCTTGCTCCAAAAAGACCGCGACAAATATGTTAAGTTTTTCAAAAACTTCGGCAAGACCATTAAATACGGTATTTATTCGTCTTTCGGCGCCGCAAAAGACGAACTGCAGGATTTATTGATATTCTATTCTTCTAAGGAAAAGAAAGAGGTCTCCTTAGAAGAATACGTTTCAAGAATGCCTCAAGACCAAAAATATATTTACTACGCTACTGGCGAGAGCGTCGAGCGCATAGCCAAGCTTCCCCAAACCGAAGCCGTATCGGATAAGGGCTACGAAATATTATTCTTCACCGACGATATTGACGAATTTGCCATTAAGGTTTTGGGCAAATATAAAGACAAAGAATTTAAGTCTTTGTCCGAAAGCGGAGATTTGGGACTAGAGGATTCTAAACAGGCCGAATCAGACCAATATAAAGACCTATTCCAAAAAGCCAAAGAGGTATTAAAAGACAAAGTAAAAGACGTCCGCGCGTCCAATAAACTAAAAACTCACCCCGTATGCATCACCAGCGAGGGCGTATTCTCATTGGAAATGGAAAAGGTGTTTAAGACGTTGCCCAACAATCCGGGAGTAAAAGCGGATAAGGTATTGGAAATCAACACTTCGCACGAGGTATTTAAGGCGCTGGAAAAAGCTTATAATAACGACCAAGAAAAATTTGAACTATATTTAAATCTCTTATACGACCAAGCGCTGTTGATAGAGGGCTTGTCCATAGCCGATCCGGTAGAGATGTGCAATAATATCTGCAAATTGATGGTATAATGCATTTTAGATTACCGCTATAATCGCCTTAATAAATTTAAAAAGCGCTGAAAAT
>DATCJN010000009.1:0-43371 GCA_036562755.1 Clostridia bacterium
GACCGCTATGTATGCGGTCTTTATTTTTTTGCGTTTTGGCGCAAGCTAATATAATGTAATATTTATACTTAACATTTTTGTATATGATGATATAATTAAATAAAAATTTCGGAGGTTAAAAAATGAAAAAATCCGAGTTTATTTTGTCCAACCTTGCTTGCGAGCATTGCATAGCAAGAGTTTCTAAGGCTGTCAAGAAGCTAAAAGGGGTAAAATCCCATAATATAGACCTGAAAAACTTATCGGTCGAATACGACGAAAATAAAATTACAGACCAGGATATAATCAATACCGTTACTGAATTAGGATATGGCGCGCAATTAAAAGAATAAAAGAAGGCAATTATATGAAAACCGAAAGCTACAAAATCACGGGTATGTCCTGCGCGGCCTGCGCGGCAAGAATAGAAAAGGCGCTTAAGCGCAAAAAAGGCATCAAAATCGTCAATGTCAACCTTGCTGTAAATTCTATGACGGTTGAATACGACCAGGATTTAATCCAAAGCGCCCAAATAATTCAATGGGTAAAGGACGCCGGATACGGCGCGATTTTGCACTCTGATTTGACGGAAGACAAAAAAAGAGCGATTGAAAGACGGGAATACAAAAAGCTGTTTTTTAGGTTTTTAATATCCGCTGTTTTTTCTGTTCCCTTGCTCGCCGCGATGTTTGTCCATATGTCGAGCGTAGGGCATTATTTGAACAAGCCCGTATTTTTATACCTTCAGCTTGCTTTTGCATCGATAGTTCAATTTGGAACGGGCATTACTTTTTATATAGGCGCTTTTAAATCCATAAAAAACCGAAGTCTTAATATGGACGTTCTGGTTGCTTTGGGCACCACTGCCGCCTACGTATTAAGCCTATATAATATGATAATATATCTTGCGCGCGGACATCACGGCGGGGTGGATCTGTATTTTGAATCCTCGGCTATAATAATTACTCTGGTGTTTTTGGGCAAGTTCTTAGAGCACCGCGCCAAGAGCAAAACTTCGGACGCCCTAAAACAGCTTTTAAGTTTTCAGGCAAAATCCGCCAGGGTTTTAACCTCCCAGGGCATAGAAATTGAAATTCCGATAGACAACTTAAAAGAGGGCGATATCATTCTCGCCAAGCCCGGCGACAAGATAGCCGTTGACGGCGTTATTATAAACGGGCAGTCATCTTTAGACGAGTCTATGCTGACGGGCGAAAGCATACCCGTAGATAAGGGCGAGGGCGACCAAGTATATGGCGGAACGATAAATCTCTCCGGCGCTATAAAATACCGCGCCCAAAAAGTAGGAAAGGATACGGTTTTTTCCAAAATTATTGAGTTGGTAGAGCAGGCACAGGGCAAAAAAGCGCCTATTCAAAAAATCGCCGACAAGGTTTCGGGCGTCTTTGTGCCCGCGGTTTTGGGAATAGCGGTCTTAACCTTTGTTATTACTATATTTATAAAAGGCTTTGAAACCGCTGTTATCAACGCCGTAAGCGTTTTGGTTATAGCCTGCCCTTGCGCGCTTGGACTTGCCACTCCGACCGCCATTATGGTAGGCGCGGGCTCTGCGGCTAGGCGCGGAATACTGTTTAAGGGCGGGGACATATTAGAGCGTGCGCATAACATAACAACCGTGGTGTTTGACAAAACAGGCACCATAACCGAAGGAAAGCCCCAGGTTAAAGAGACGGTTATCTTGGGCGACAAACAATTTATCATTGACGCCCTTTATAGCGTCGAGCGTCAATCCGAACATCCTTTGGCACAAGCGCTCGTGGATTACGCTCAAAAACAAGGGGCGGAATATATAGAACCCCAAGACTTTGTTTCGCTCGCGGGCAAGGGCGTCAAAGCCAAGATTAACGGCGCCGAAATTTTGGCGGGCAATATCAAATTAATGGACGAAAACGGGATAGACATAAAAGAATACAAAGACTACTCTCAAAAAGGCGGAACGGCTGTGTTTATGAGCGCGGACGGGGCTTTGGCGGGCGTGTTCTTGATTACGGACACAATAAAATCCAACGCCCAAGCCGCCATTAGAGAATTAAAAGACATGGGCATAAAAACCTTGATGCTTACCGGGGACAGCTCGCACGCGGCCGCGATGACCGCCGCCGAAGTGGGTATAAACGACTATATCGCCGAGGTTTTGCCCGCGCAAAAGGAAGAGCATATCCAAAGATTAAAGCATATCGGCGAAATTGTTGCTATGGCGGGCGACGGCGTAAATGACGCGCCTTCGCTGGCAAGCGCGGACATAGGTTTTGTAATGAGTTCGGGCGCGGACGTGGCAATTGAAGCGGGCGATATTACGCTTATGCACGGCGACCTTAAAAAAGTAGCCGACGCCATATTAATCAGCAAAAAGACCATAACCAAGATTAAGCAAAACTTATTCTGGGCGTTTATATACAATGTCATAGGCATACCTCTTGCTGCGTTTGGCATTCTTAATCCTATGATAGCGGGCGCCGCGATGGCGTTAAGCTCGGTCTCGGTCGTTACCAATTCTTTATTATTAAAAAAACAAATAGAGCAAAAGAGTTAGTATAAAAGAGATATTATGGTATAATTATTAGGTTAATGTTATAATTAAAATAAAGAATTGACGACGGAGAGAGAGGAATGTATTACATAGGCGTAGATATCGGCGGCACGAGCATAAAAGTCGGCGTGGTCGATAAGAATGGCAATCTTTTAAAAAAGCAATCCTTTAAAACATTAATCGACAATCATTATACCGAAATAGCGCAGGATATTTATAAGACTATTTTGGATTTACTTGAAAGCCTTAATTTAAAAAAAGAAGATATAAAAGCCATAGGCGTAGGCTCGCCCGGATGTATTGACTCAAATACGGGCACAATAATGTATGCCAGCAATTTAAAATGGGAAAATGTGCCTCTTGGAAAGATGTTGACGGATTTAAGCGGCTGGCCTGCTTTTGTCCATAACGACGCCAACGCGGCTGCGATGGGCGAATGGATGTTCGGTTCGGGCAAGAACTATAAAAACGTAGTGTTTGTTACCATAGGCACCGGAATCGGCGGCGGCGTAATAATTAACGGCGAGTTGTTTGAAGGCAATTTCTCAGCAGGAACCGAGATAGGACATATAAGGTTAGGCACGCAAGGCATTCAATGCACTTGCGGCAGAACGGACTGCTATGAAACTTACGCTTCGGCGACCGCGCTTATCAGACTTACCAAAAACGCGATGAACCAAAACCCCTCAAGCAAGATGTGGGATTTTGTTGAAGGCGATATAGAAAAAACGGGCGGTAAGACGGCTTTTGAGTGCGCCAAAGCGGGCGACGAAGCCGCAAAAAAGGTAATAGACGAGTATATTTTCTACCTGGGCGAAGGATTGATTAACTTAGCAAATATCTTTAGGCCCGACGTAATAATTTTGGGCGGCGGGGTTTGCGCTCAAGGCGAGGCTTTGACTAAGCCCCTTCAAGAGCATATGGATAAATACATCTTCGCAAGCGAATTTTTGCCCACAGTGCCCATTATTACTGCCAGCTTAGGCAATGACGCAGGCATAATCGGCGCTGCGGCGCTTGGAATTAGCAAATATGAAAGATAAAGCGATAAGGATTATAGCCCTTTTGGGCGCAATTGTGTTAACGGCTTTCGCTGTGGTGTTTACCATAGCGTTAGCCACCAATTTCAAAGAGCCTTACAATATATTGTCTTGGCTGTTTTTTGCGCTTGGACTGTGTCTGGCTGCGGTCGTTTGGTATCATAAAAAGCGCGAGCAAAACACCCAAGAGCTTTTAAATGCGATCAATCCCGAAAATATGGAAGAACCTGAGCAAGAGACGGAAGAAAACTTATCAGAGCATAATACGCAAGAAACCGAAACAAAAGACGAAAAGACCTAAAACGACGCTCAAGAGTAATTTTGGGCTTTTTTATATAAAGAAGGCATTAATGGAAACGCTCATTAAAAAACCTGACGACGAGGCTTTGGCGCTTGCCAAAGAGATAATAGATAAAGGCGGACTTGTGGCGTTTAAGACCGAAACGGTATATGGTCTTGGCGCTAATATATACGACGAACAAGCGATACAGAATATCTTTAAGGTCAAAGGAAGGCCTGCCGACAATCCCTTAATAGTGCATTTGGCGGATAAAACCGAAATAAAAAAGGTGGTAAAAAGCATTCCGCCGCTTGCGCAAAAGTTAATAGATACTTTTATGCCCGGGCCTTTGACCTTGATTTTGGAAAGGGCCGAAAGCGTGCCCGCGGTCGTTAGCGCGGGACTTCCTACATTGGCAGTGCGTGTGCCCGCTGATATAACCGCGCAAAAATTTTTAAAAGCGGTAGGCGTTCCCATAGCCGCGCCCAGCGCCAATACTTCTACCAGACCCAGTCCCACCACCGCTATGGATGTTTACGAGGACTTAAAAAGCAAGATTCCGCTTATCCTAGACGGCGGTCAATGCGAAGTCGGCTTGGAATCTACCGTCATAGACGCTCGGACGAATGATGTGACTATTTTAAGATACGGCGGAATAACCAAAGAACAGATAGAAGTAAGACTAAATATAAAAATCAACGAAGACACAAGCCCCAAGGAAAAGCCCATCTCGCCCGGCACAAAATACCGCCATTACGCGCCCAACGCGACAATGTATTTTGTGTCATATGGCAAACCTGAAGAGGTTGAGAGATTATATAACCAAAACAAGCATCTAAGGACGGTAGTCTTGGCGATAGATAAGTCCTTGCCCGCTCCCAAAGAATATCAAAACTTTTACAGCTTGGGCAAAGACGAGGCGGACGCGGCGCATAACTTGTTTAGAGCGCTAAGAGAGCTGGAAAAAGAATACGACGTAATAATCGCCTACGCCTGCCGCGAAGAAGGGCTGGGCGCGAGCGTCAATTCAAGGATGAGAAAGGCGGCGGGTAAAAATATAATCTAAAAGGAAATAATTTATGGCCGAAGCCAAAAAAGTCTTGTTTGTATGCACAGGCAATACTTGCCGATCTCCAATGGCCGAAGTCATTTTTAAGGCCCTATCCAAAAAACAAGGCTTGGAACTTAAAGCCGGTTCGGCGGGCGTTTTCGCTCAAAAAGAGCCTATGAATCCAAACGCAATTTTGGCGTTAAAAGAACTTGGTTACACCCCGCCAAAAACCAGGCATTCCAAAAGGCTTACCCCCGCAATGTTAAAAAACGCCGATATAGTTTTTACCATGACTTCGGAGCAAAAAGCGTTTTTGCTGCCTTACGCGAAAAAGGTTTATTCAATGAAAGATATTTTGGGTTTTGACGTTTCCGATCCGTATGGAAAAGACTTGGAAGAATACATAAGGACAGCTAAAGACTTGGAAACCGCAGTTAAAAAAATTATAGATTATATGTCAAACAATTAATCAGAATGTAAAAATTATTTATTATAATAGAAGAACATAATACATAAGGAGCGACAAAAGTGATAGCTTTAGGCAACGACCATGCGGCCTTAAATCTCAAAAAAACCGTAATCGAATTTCTAAAAGACCACAATCTAGACTATAAAGATTTTGGCGCGTTTGAAACGGATAATTCCGAAGGCATAGATTACCCCGATTACGCCCTAAAGGTAGCTCGCGCGGTAGCCTCGGGCGAATGTGAAACGGGCATACTCTTGTGCGGCACAGGCATAGGCGTGTCCATAGCCGCCAATAAGGTGCGCGGCATCAGGGCTGCGGTTTGTTCGGACGTTTTTAGCGCGAAAGCCGCGCGCAAGCACAACAACGCCAATATTTTGTGTATGGGCGAAAGAGTAATAGGCGCCGGCGTAGCAAGAGAGATTTTGGAGGCGTTTTTTGCTTCTGATTTCGAGGGCGGCAGACACCAAAGACGCATAGATAAAATTTCGGACATAGAAAAAAATCCTTCTATGAAATAAACCTAAGAAGTAAAGTTATGTTAAAGCAAATTTTTGATGTCATAACATCCATACAACAAACGACGGGCTTGGATATAGATATATATACCGTCGAGGGCGAAAGACTGTTAAGCACGCACGACCAAAAAGACCTTTATCCTTTTGATATGACTGTGGAGCGGCTGAAGAGTTCGGACTCAATCGCGCTGGATAAGGTTTATAACATTACATACTTTTTGATATCGCTAAAGGACAAAGAATTAATAGGCGTTATTACGGGCGCAAACAAAGTTTCCAAAAACTACGCCTATATGGTGTCCAAACTATTGGAATCCCAGGTTCAAAACGGATCAAGCGAGCTTAACAAACAGGACTTTTTTAAAGAGCTTTTATCCGACAAACTTGAGCCCTATCAAATCCAATCCTATAAAGACAAATACCGCCTAAAAGACAGGGCATATTATGTAATCAATGTTTTGGCTGCTTCTAAAGACATAAAATTGATTATAGAATATTTGCAAGAAATTTTACAAGAGCCCGATATCGTGGTGCCTATGCAGGGCGGCAATATAGCCGTTTTGAAGACTTGCGATGAAGAAGACGACTATCAATCCGCAGGCGAATTTGCGCAGATGGTATGCGATAACGTGGAGCAGGAGCTGTCCAAAAATGTCTATATCGGCGTGGGCGGCGTAGCCAAGGATTTTACCGAACTGCCTTTGATGTATTCCCAAAGCGTTTCGTCAGTCAGATTGGGCAGATTAATAGACGAAAGAACCAAGGTTTTTTCGTATAAAGACTACTTGCTTATTAAGCTGTTTGAGGAACTGCCTCAGGAAAAAGCCGACCAATACATAAAGATGTCGCTGGACGAGGACGCTCTAAGCGTTTTTAAAAACCGCGAGCTTATGGACACCGCCGAGCAGTTTTTGAACAACAGTCTCAACATAAGCGAAACGGCGCGCGTGATGTACATGCACCGCAATACGCTAATTTATAGGCTTGATAAAATAGAAAAACTAATGGGGCTTAATTTACGCAAGTTTTCTGACGCTATGATTTTTAGAACGCTTAATATTTTGTTTAAATTATCGAAAGGAGAATCAAGGTAGCATGGACTACTCCAAAAAAGCTCTGGAAGCGCATAAAAATTGGGGCGGTAAGATAGAAGTTATTTCAAGAGTAAAAATCACCAATAAAGACGAGTTGTCCACGGCATATACGCCTGGCGTTGCCGCGCCTTGCCTGGAGATAACTAAGGATAAGGATTTGTCTTACACATATACGCGCCGCGGCAATCTTGTGGCGGTTATTACGGACGGTTCGGCTGTGCTGGGGTTGGGCAATATAGGCGCTTTGGCGGGAATGCCCGTTATGGAAGGCAAGTGCGCGCTTTTTAAGGAATTCGGAGGCATAGACGCCATACCCATAGCGATAACAAGCCAGGAACCCGATGAGATAGTTAACACCATTAAGAATATCGCGCCGAGTTTTGGCGGGATCAACCTAGAGGACATCGCCGCGCCTAAATGCTTTGAGATAGAAAGGCGGTTAATAGAAGAGCTGGATATTCCCGTCTTCCACGACGACCAGCACGGAACGGCGATTGTCGTTTTGGCGGCGCTGGTCAACGCGCTAAAGATAGTAAAAAAAGATATAAAAGACATAAAAATAGCCTTAAGCGGACCGGGAGCCGCGGGCACCGCCATAACCAAACTGTTATTGGAGGTAGGCGTAAAAGATATGGTTTTGGTCGATAAGGGCGGCATTCTGTATCGCGGAAGAGAGGACTTAGACAGCGCAAAACAAGAGCTGGCCCGAATCACCAATAAAGAGAATATTAAGGGCGGGCTAAAAGAGGCTATGCAAGGCGCGGACGTGTTTATTGGCGTAAGCGCCGCCAATATAGTCAGCCAGGATATGATAAAATCTATGAATTCCAATCCGGTGGTTTTTGCGCTTGCCAATCCCGTCCCCGAAATTATGCCCGATCTAGCGCTGGAAGCGGGCGCAGCCGTGGTGGGCACGGGCAGAAGCGATTTTGCCAACCAGATAAACAACGTATTGGCTTTCCCCGCGGTGTTTAAGGGCGCGCTGTCCGTCAGAGCTAAGCGGATTTCCCAAGGGATGAAAATCGCCGCCGCATACGCTTTGGCAAGTCTTATAGACGAAAGCGAATTAAAACCTGATTATATTATTCCTAATGTGTTTGACAGGCGCGTTTGCGAACACGTAAGCAGCGCGGTCGCTCAACAGGCAATTAAGGAAGGATTAAACAGGATATAAAAAAAGCCGCTAACTTAGCGGCTATTATTGTAATCTTGATTTATTCACTCTTTTTTCTATCAAGCTTACCAACAGATACATTCCTACGGCCATTATGCATAATAAGAATACCGAAGTCATTACCAGATCCATCTTAAACACTTGACCGCCGTAAACGATTAGGTAGCCCAATCCTGCTCGGCTTGTTAGATACTCGCCCATAATAGTGCCTATCCAGGATAGGCCTATATTTATTTTTAAGACCGAAATAAAATTGGGTATAGAATAGGGCAAGAGAAGTTTATATAAAATTTGAAACTTGCTCGCTCCCATTGATTTCATTAATAAAATTTTATCGGGATCGCAGCTCAACATTCCGTTTAGCACGGTGGTAATGGCAATGATAATGCATATCAAGATTGCCATTGTTACTATCGCTTTTATTCCAAGCCCCATTATAACTATAATTGCGGGGCCCAGCGCGATTTTGGGCAGGCTGTTTAGCACCACGAGATATGGATCTATTACGCGGCGGAAATAATCGCTCCACCAAAGCCCTATGGCTATCAATGTTCCCGCTACGGTGGATATGGTAAAGCCTAGGAAGCACTCGTATAAAGTTATTCCTATGTGTTTGTAAATTTCTTTTGTAGAAAACATCTCAATAGCGGTTTTTATTATACGGCTGGGCGAGGAGAAAAACAGCGGGTCCAGCACCATAAAGCGAGTCAAAAGCTCCCACAAAAGCAATATACCTATCAATATACCGACTTGGGCGGTTAAAGTTAGGACTTTGTTTACTCTTAAATTTTTTAAGTATTTCAAATGTTCTTTAGAGTATATCGCTTTGTTCTTTTTCATAGGTATCGCCTTTAGTCTTTTCCTATTTTTTCCAGGTCTTTCCAAATTCGGTCAAACCAGTATCCGAATTTTTTGGATTCTCTTCTTTTTAGCGGAGTAGGGCAGTCTTGAAAATCCAAAACATATTCGTGGGCTACTGTCGCCGGCCGCTTAGAGAGCATGATTATACGGTCGCTTAGGCTTATGGCTTCGCTTATGTCATGGGTAACCAAAATAGCGCTTTTCTTTTCGTTTTTTATTATGCTGTAAACGTCGTCGCAAACATAAAGTCGGGTTTGGTAGTCCAGCGCCGAAAAAGGTTCGTCCAAAAGCAATAGTTTGGGCGAGGTGGCAAGCGTTCTAATAAGCGCAACCCTTTGGCGCATGCCGCCGCTTAACGCGCGTGGATAATTATTGGCGAAGTCCTTCAATCCGTATTTTTCGATTAGTTCGTCCACCATTTTTAAGTTTTCGGGCGTCATTTTCTTTTGGATTTCTAAGCCCAGCGTGATGTTTTGGCGTATAGTGCGCCATTCGAATAAATGGTCTCTTTGGAACATATAGCCCGTGTCGCGATTGGTTGTTGTAACGGGCACGCCGTCTAGGACTATGCGTCCGCTGGACGCCTTAATCAGACCGCTTATTAGGGATAAAATGGTGGTTTTGCCGCAGCCCGAAGGGCCTACTATGGTCAAAAATTCGCCGTCGTATAAACAAAAACTTATATCTTTTAAGGCCAGAGTTTCGCCTAACTTAGTATGGTAAGTATGGCTTACCCTATCCAAACACAAAAGTATCTTCATATCGCCTCTTTAATCGGTTGCTTATATAGTCAGTATATTAATAGAATAGGGTAAATGTGTTTGGGGCAAATATTTATAAAAGCATTTCAGATACTATCTTGACATAAAATAATTATGGTTTAAAATATTATTAACAAATGTTCAAATGCTTAATCTTCAATTATTTGTTAATTATAGAATATTAGGATATAAAAAATGAATACTATATTTAAAATATCTTCATATATTACTTCATTAATACCGTTTGGGGTTTATATATTAACTTCTCTATATTTATACAAAGATACTTTTTTTGAACCTTTACCTAAGTACATAAGAATGTCGCTTTTTTGTATAATAGTAGCAATATTAATTATATTTCTTTTATATTATATTGCTTTTCTCGTTATAAAATTTAAAAAGCATGAAAGCTCTAAAAAAATTAAGGTTTTAACATTTACAAAGCAAAGGGCAAATACCTCTAATTATTTATTGCAAAATGTATTACCTTTGATTTCTTTGCTTTTTTGTGAATTTAATTATCCGATAATAATTTTCTTAATTTTGCTTTTAATTCTATTTGGTATTATGTATATAAAAAATGAGCTTTATTTTATAAATCCTTTATTTGATATTATAGGGGTAAAAATATATGAAGTCCAAGCTTTAGTAGCCGCACATGGAGAAGAATATTCAACAAACACAAAAAATTATATTGTTATTACTACAAAAAAATCTATTGAATTGCTAGTAGATAATAATTATATTGAACTAGATAATGGAGTTATTTTTTTAAAAGATTAAATATCCATATCTTGTGCAAAAACAACTTTTTCTTCAAAAAAGTCTCTTTTTGCTTTATTACATATAAAGCCTATAAAATTTGATATGGCATCATCATCTGAAAAGGTAATTTTATTATCTGCAAATCTAATGTTTAAATGTTTTTCTAAGTATTTTATTTTCTCGCTAGGATAGTTTCTAATTTCATCAATTATTACTAAATTAAAATCAAAAAACATTTCACATCTTTTTTTCTTTTTTATTACAAAATTTAAAATACGTTCTGCATCTTGAGAAGAAATCAAATTTGCATCTTTTAGATTTGTAATAGCAGATGAGGCTTTATTTTGTAAATATGTATCCATTTCTAAAAAGCTTCTTGCTTTTTCATTTATAAGAACGTATAAATCATTAATAATCAAAAGAATTGGATTAAGGGGAATTCTAAAAATTTCCCCATTAATTTCTTTTATTATTTTTTCTTCTTCATCATATATAAAATGCAAATATTTTGAAGAGTTTATAAAAGGTTGTCCCTGACAAACAGCTATAATTTTTATATCATTGCTTTGAAAGGCAATTGATATATATCTTGAACCAAAATTATAAATTGGGGTTTCTTTATTTGCATTGTTTAATGAATATAAGAAATCTTTCATTAAAGGTGTTTCTGTTGTTAAATACTCTATGCATTCTTTTTCATTTCTTGGATGGTATGGTTTGCAAGGAGTAATATCAATTTTATTTATAATAATATCATTTATAATTTTGAATGAGTTATGAATACATCTTTGAGATATTGATAACTCATAAGTTAAAAATTCTATGTTATTTTTTAATTTTTTCTTATTTGTGCAATAAACACCTAGTGAATAATCTATTTTTGGTAATAAATTAACATCTTTATATTTATTTAAAACATCTATTATATTATTTTTAATTTCTTCTATATTATTTTTAAATTCTTCTGAAGTATCTTTTTTTATATTTTGCATCTTTATCCTCATAAAATATTTATTTATCCTTTAGGCGGGAAAGGGTCATTCCCATAACTATTTTTTTCTCGTATTCTTCCATTCCTACCGTGAATAACTAATTCTTCTTTTTGATTGATTGCTATTTGTCGACCTTTTTTGATTGCTTCTTTTTGAGTATTAAATACAGCGGCAGGCCTTTGCCCGTTAGAATGCTTAACTTGCCAACCATTTGGATGTGGGGTTACATGAATTGACATATTATCACCTTCTTTCTTTTAAATTTGTTTTTTTACGAAGGCATTATAGCATATATAGTATATTTGGCCAATACCTTATCAAAATATTGGGTTAACAATTCTTTATGTCTAAATATATGCTCATAAGTTTTAATTATATATAACTAAAGAATTAATTAATCTATATATTATTAACGTAACTCCCCAAAACGCCTTTTTCATAATTTGCCTTATTGAATTTTTTCTAGTATAATGTTTTAAATAATTTTTGAAAAAAGAGTAAATTTTGATGCTTTTTTGCGTTGCGTTTTTGGACGGGCTGGTTAAAAGGTTTACCCAATGGAATGTAATCGTAGGGCTGGTTTTGGCCGTAGGGGGACTTTTAACTGCTGTTTTTGCCCGAAAGCTGGTCAAGGCAATCAAAAAAACGGACGAAGTCGAAAATTTTGATAAACTGTTTGTGGCGTTCAAATTCTCGGGCTTTTTGTTAGTGCTCGCAGGTTTGATTTTTACCATTATAAAATAAACAGAAGGTTAAAGCATATGGACAACTACGAATTAGACAAGACCTACAATCCGTCATTATTTGAAAACAAATGGTATGACGAATGGGTAAAGCGCGGCAGCTTTAAGGCGGACGCGGACAAAACCAAAAAGCCTTTTACCATAGTTATGCCGCCGCCCAATATAACAGGCTATCTGCACATCGGCCACGCGCTGAACCTTTCCTTGCAAGATGTGTTTATAAGATACAAGAGAATGCAGGGCTTCAACGCGCTTTGGCTGCCCGGAACAGACCACGCCTCTATCGCGACCGAGGTTAAAATAGTCGAGCAAATGGCAAAAGAAGGTCTAACCAAGCAGGATATAGGCAGAGAAAAATTCTTAGAACGCGCGTGGGACTGGTATAAAAAATACGGCGGAAGGATAATCGAGCAGTTTAAGAGACTGGGACTTTCTTGCGATTGGGATAGACTCGCGTTTACTATGGACGAAAAGCGCTCCCGCGCGGTTTTGGAAGTCTTTGTCCGCTACTACGAAAAAGGATACATCTATAAAGGCAGCAGGATTATAAACTGGTGTCCAAACTGCAAAACAGCGCTATCCGACGCCGAGGTTGAATATAACCCTTCAAACTCACATTTATGGCACATTAAATATCCTATTGAAAATTCGGACGAATATATAGTTGTGGCTACCACCAGGCCCGAAACAATGCTGGGCGACACTGCGGTAGCGGTCAACCCGACCGATAACAGATATAAGCACTTAATAGGCAAGTATGTCGTCTTGCCGCTTATGAACAGGCGTATTCCTATTTTAGCCGACGACTATGTCGATAAGACCTTCGGTACGGGCGCCGTTAAGATCACGCCCGCGCACGACCCCAACGACTTTGAGGTGGGCTTAAGACACAAGCTTGAAGTCATAAGGGTTATGAACTATGACGGCACGATGAACGAGCTGGCCGGAAAATACAAAGGCTTGGACAGATACGCCGCAAGAGAAGCAATCGTTCAAGACCTAAAGGCGTTGGGACTGCTTCAAAAAATCGAGCCGCACAAGCACAACGTCGGCCAATGCTACCGCTGCGATACGGTTATTGAGCCTATCGTTTCAGAGCAATGGTTTGTCAGAATGAGCGAACTAGCCAAGCCCGCCCTGGAAGTTTTGGACAAGGGCGAGTTAAGGTTTACTCCTAAACGCTTTGGCAAAATATACAGGCATTGGCTTGAGAATATAAAAGATTGGTGTATCTCAAGACAGCTTTGGTGGGGACACAGGATTCCCGCTTACTATTGCGACGCCTGCGGGGATATGACGGTTTCGCGCGAGCACCTAGAAACCTGCCCTAAATGCGGCGGCAAGGTTACCCAAGACCCCGACGTTTTGGATACCTGGTTTTCCAGCGCGCTTTGGCCTTTTGCCACTTTGGGCTGGCCTGAAAAGAGCGAGGATTTGGATTATTTCTATCCGTCCGATGTTTTGGTTACCGCCCATGAAATAATCTTCTTCTGGGTAGTCCGCATGGTTTTCTCGGGCATTGAGTTTATGGGCAAAGCGCCTTTTTCGGATGTCGTAATCAACGGCATAGTTAGAGATAGAATCGGCCGCAAGATGTCCAAGTCGCTAGGCAACGGCGTAGATCCCATAGAAATGATAGACAAATACGGCACCGACTCTGTAAGGTTCTCGCTGCTATGGGGCTCAACTTTGGGCAGCGACATAAAATTCTCCGAAGACAAGATAGCTACCGACAGAGTGTTTATTAATAAGATATGGAACGCCGCAAGGTTTGTTCTGCTAAACGCCGAAAAGATAGAGCATAAGGATATAAGCAAGATAAAACTTACAAGCGCGGATCAATGGATCTTGTATAAGTGGAACGAGACGGTTAAGAACGTCATTAAGCTTCTTGATAAATATAATGTCAATCTCGCGCTGAAGTATATGTATGAATTTATTTGGGACGATTTTTGCGATTGGTATATCGAGCTAGCCAAGCCCAAGCTTTACGGCGCGGACGAGGGCGAAAAGATAGGCGCTATGTCTGTGCTGATGTATCTATTGGGCGAAATCTTAAAGCTAATCCATCCTATCTTGCCCTTCGTTACCGAAGAAATATATTCGCATATGGGCGACGGCTTGATTATGAAGGCAAAATATCCCGAATTTAACAAGAAGTATCACAACGCTAAAGCGTATAAAGCGTTTGAGGAAGTAATAGCCGTCATAAAGAAGATAAGAGAGCTAAGGGCGGAGATGAAAGTGCCTCAAAACAAGCGCACCTCAATCTATGTCCTGCCGCTAAAAAACCAAAAGCTAGTTAACGAGTCCCTGATTTATATCGAAAAACTAGGCATGGGCAAGTCCATAGAAGTTGTCGAGGCAAAGCCCGAAAAGTGCGCTCAAATTATTACGCCTTTGTGCGAAATTTATATACCGCTGCTTGAGCTTGTGGATAAGACGGTAGAGCTTGCCCGACTTAACAAAGAGCTAAAAGACGCTCAAAGCGAGCTGGAGCGCGCCCAAGGCAAGCTAAACAACCAGGGCTTCGTAGCTAAAGCGCCCAAGCAATTGGTGGAGCAGGAAAAAGCTAAAGTAGAAAAATATACACAGCTTATAGAAAAGATTAAAAACTCTATTAAGGAATTGGAAGAATAAAAAATAAAAGCGTCGAGGTTTTGCTCGACGCTTTTTTATTCGTCCAATAATTCATACAAACTTGCGTAAATTTGGGAGGCCTTTTCGTCCCATTTGTTACAGATAGATTTGGCCGTGGCTCTGGAGTCCACGTTCATTTTGATTTCCAGAAGCTGCTTTGTCGGGTCTTTTATGCCCAAAACCACGGTATGAGTGCCGTCTTCGTTCATGTAATAGTCGCGGGTGTATTCTTGACGCCGCCTGTAGTGCATGCGGTTTTCGGCTACATAATCCACGATTTCGGCGCGCAAAGACGCGGGAATATAATAGAACAAGTGCGAAAGACACATTCTGCCGTCCACCGTTAAAGCGTAGGCGGTCTCAATGGTGGGCGTTCCCGAAGCGGTCACAGGCCCTTTGGAAGAAGAAATCATGGTGATAAAGTTGTTTTTCAGCAAGATATTAAAGGCCTGCTTGCATTCCATATAATTGATCCAGTTATTACGGCTACAGCACATTTCCAGGATGGTGCTCTCGGTCAGGGGCACATCCATTTTGTCGAAAACAAACAACAAAATTAAGGAATTTAATTTGCTGTTATCCGTTTCCATATCTATCCGTTCATCCAACATTTTATTTATTATATCATAATATGTCGAAATATTAAAGATTTTTGTATTTATAATTTTATTTGTTTATTGTAAACTAATCTCATATATTTAGTTTACAATACAAATGCATTATGTTATTATATAACAAAAAAGCAGGAGTTGTTTATGACACAAGCGAAAAGCGCGAAAAAATCTCTCAGTCTAAAAATCGCTCTAACAGCGATTATGTGCGCTCTTACTTGTTCGGGCGGTTTTATTAAAATACCGCTGCCTATGCTGGACATAACGTTGCAGACCTTTTTCGCCTGCATGGCGGGATTGTTTTTGGGCAAAAAACTAGGGCCGTTAAGCCAGGCTATTTATATGTTGTTAGGACTAATGGGCGTCCCCGTTTTCTCCAGAGGCGGCGGAATTACATATATATTTCAAGCGTCGTTTGGTTTTATCTTGGGATTTATTTTATGCGCTTTTATTTGCGGATTCGTTAGGGATTGGCTTTATAAGGATATTTATCTTTCAAAAATAAAAATTTCGGATTATCTAAAAGTGTCTCTTATTTGCTTATTAGGCATATTGGGCGTTTATGTAATAGGAGCGCCTTATATGCTGTCGATTTTGTATTTTTATCTACATCAAACTCAAGCGGTCATGATCAGCGCCGCGTTAAGCCTTCCTATGTATTTACTTGGAGATATAGTAAGCCTGGTTATATTAATTTTAGCCGCGCCTATTATATTTAAAAGAGTTCCTATGTTATTAAATTTAAGGTAAATTAGCGTTTTGATTTGTTGATAAGCTCTCGCCAGTTCATATCGCCTCTGGAGAGCGCCATCATCATTATTTCGCCCGTGGCAAGATTAGTGGCCAGAGGTATATTATGTACGTCGCACAGTCTCAAAAGCGCGTTTACGTCGGGTTCGTGCGGTTGAGCGGTTAGAGGGTCTCTGAAGAATATAACCAAATCAATTTCGTTGTTGGCCACCATGGCGCCTATTTGTTGGTCGCCGCCAAGCGGCCCCGATTTAAATCTTATTATGTCCAAGCCCGTGGCCTCGGAAATTAGTCTTCCCGTCGTGCCCGTGGCGTAGATTTTGTGATTTTTTAGCACTTCCGCGTAGGCGATAGCCAGCATTACTATATCGTCCTTTTTCTTGTCGTGAGCTATCATCGCAATATTCATAAGGCTTTCATATCCTTTGTAAACAGTATTTTATTTATAATATCACATATTGATTAATAAATAAAGAATTTATTATTTTCGTGTCGAAATCAAAAAATTTCATACGGTTATCTTGGACGAGCGTGCCGCATATAATTAACAAAAAGAATAAGGTGTTAGGGCTATGAAATACGATTCGATAAAAAAGGCGCACGCCAAGATTTCGTCCAACCGATACATATATTACGAGCCTATTATTAAACCGCCCCAAGAGGACGATAAGCCGGGTTTGTTATACAGCTTAACTATAAGGCTTTTTATATGCGGTTTTATTTTTATGTTTTTGCTGCTGACATCGCAAATTCCTTTTTTAAAGAATATATCATCAAGCGTTAAAAGCGCTGTAAGCTATAATATGAAAATATTCAAAATAGAACAAGCGGGCGCTTCTCCGTTGTTTGAAAAGATTGGCGCGCTTGCCGATAATTCGCCTTTGGAATTTCAACTGCCTCTGCAAACCCAAAATATAATAATAGAAGGCCAAATCGCGCGCCTTAATATCAATAAAAATCCTTTGGTTTATAGCGCGGAAAAAGGGGTGGTGGCAGAAATTTCCAGAGAGGGCAACGTAGCGACCATAGAAATTAGACACAGAAACAATACCGTTACAAAATATTCGGGAGTTCAGTTTTGCGGCGTTAGAGTTGGACAGACCGTGAATAAGGGCTTTCCGATAGGCATTCTGGCGGGGGAGGAGCTTGAGTTTTCTATTTACGAGGACGGCAAGCAGGTTTTAGTAGATAAGGCTATATGGGATTGAAATTTAGCGTTCATCCGCTTTTTATTTTGTTAGGGCTTTTGATGACGGCGCTGGGGCATGGATATGACTTTGTGGCTTATACGGTCGCCGTAGTAATACATGAAATGGGGCATTCCGCCGCAGCCGAAAAATACGGATATATCCTAAACGAAATCAAACTGATGCCTTACGGGGCGGAAATTCAGGGAAGCCTTGAGGGCGTCAAGCCCTCGGATGAAATCAAAATAGCCGCGATGGGCCCTTTGACCAATATCATAACGGCCATACTTTTTACGGCGGTTTGGTGGCTTATTCCGGCGTCTTATTTTTTTACCCAGACCTTTGTTTACGCGAATATTATCAACGCTTTGTTTAATCTTATGCCCGTCTTCCCTTTGGACGGCGGGAGGATAATGTTTTGTCTGTTAAGTAAAAGACTTCCGCACAGCAAAGCGCTAAAAACCATAAAAATCACCGGGCTGGTTTTGGGAATTTTGCTAATTGGATTGTTTATTGTTTCGGCGTTTTTCGAAGTTAATTTGAGTTTTTGCGTTTTGGGCGTGTTCGTGTTTTTGTGCGCGCTCGCGGGCGAAAAGAAGGAAAACTATGTCCGTATATATAACCGCACTTACAGGACGCAAAACATAAAAAAAGGGCTTGAAATTAGAGAAATCGCGGTAAGCGAGGATATGCCCGTAGGCAAAATTATAAAACTTTTTTCTCCTTCTTATTATTACTATGTAAGGGTTTTTGACAGCGGACTAAATAATATAATCACCTTAAGCGAAACCCAAATAGAAGATATGCTTGGGCAATGCGGTTACCTGACTCCAATTAAAGAGGCGATAAGGACGAATAGGCAAGTTTCCAATTTAAAAAGGCTATGATGTTGTATTAATGGAAAAAATATGAATTAATAATTTTTATTTTTTGAGCTTTATTATTTTTTCTTTTATCTTCCCATATTAAAATTTAGTAAAATTAATAACAATATATTTAAAAAACATACTATATAAGAATTGACATTTTTAATTAAACATTGTAAAAATGTTTGATATTGAGGGGCAAACATGTTATTATATATTGCACATAAACTTATGAGTTTATTGCGACAATTGCCTTTCGCTTATTTTTTTGCCCAAAAACTGTTGCCTAAAGCGACAAAAAAATATTGAGATTAAGAGTATGAGAAGTGAAATTGTTTGATAGACTCTGCAAAAAAGAAATAAAACAAAAATACTATATATTTTAAATTCTCAGGTTATTAATATCTGGGAATTTTTGTTATGGAGAAAAAATGATCCAAAGAAGACAAAAACGCGCGCCCATAGTGGAAGCGCTGGAAGAATTCAGAAAAGCAAGAATTATGCCCTTTGATGTGCCCGGGCATAAAAGAGGAAAAGGCAACAGCGAGTTGACCGAGTTTTTGGGCGAAAAGTGCGTCAGCATAGACGCCAATTCGCAAAAATGGCTGGACAACCTTGGCCACCCCGTGTCAGTCATCAAAGAAGCCGAAGAAATAGCAGCCGAGGCTTTCGGAGCCGACCACGCGTTTTTAATGGTAAACGGCACATCCAGCGCCGTTCAAGCGATGATAATGTCGGTCTGTAAGCACGGCGACAAAATAATACTACCCCGAAACGTGCACCGCAGCGCAATCAACAGCCTTATATTGTGCGGAGCGGTGCCTGTTTATGTTAACCCGCAAATCAACCAGCAGCTTGGCATTTCTTTGGGAATGAGCATGGCTGATTTTGAAAAAGCCATAAAGGAAAACCCCGACGCCAAGGCGGTTTTTGTAAACAATCCCACTTATTACGGCATTTGCTCCAATTTAAAAGCCATAACAGAGCTTGCCCACCAATACGGCATGAAAGTGCTTGTGGACGAGGCGCACGGCACGCATTTTTATTTTCACAACAGTCTGCCGCTATCGGCTATGGAAGTGGGCGCGGATATGGCGGCCGTAAGCATGCACAAATCGGGCGGCTCTCTAACTCAAAGCTCTATTTTATTAACCGGCAAAAATATCAACCACGACTATGTCAGACAGATAATAAACCTCACTCAAACCACTAGCGCTTCGTATCTTTTGATGAGCAGTCTGGATTTGTCCAGGCGGAATCTCGCTTTGCACGGCGAGAGCATTTTCGCGCGCGTCATCGAACAAGCCGAATACGCTCGGGAAGAAATCAACCACATAGGCGACTATTACGCGTATTCCAAAGAGTTAATCAACGGCGATACCATATACGACTTCGATATTACCAAGCTGTCGGTCTATACTCTTAATATAGGCCTTGCGGGCATAGAAGTTTACGACATCCTGCGCGACGAATACGATATTCAGGTTGAGTTCGGCGATTTAGGAAACTTCCTTGCGTATATCTCCGTAGGCGACAGGGACAGAGATATAGAAAGGCTTGTAGGCGCTTTGGCCGAGATAAGAAGGCTATATAAAAAGAGCAAGCTGGGCATGATGGAGCAGGAATACATCAACCCGCACGTCATAATGACGCCGCAAGCGGCTTTTTATTCGCAAAAGTCCCAGCTGCCGCTCGACGAGTGCGTGGGCAGAGTAAGCGGCGAGTTCGTAATGAGCTATCCGCCCGGAATACCTATAGTTTCTCCCGGCGAGCTTATAACCAAACAGATAATAGAGTATATCAAATACTCTAAGGCCAAGGGCTGTTTCTTGACCGGCACAATGGATATAAACGTAGATCGCATTAATGTAATAAAAGGGGCTGACAATGGAGTTATGGTTTAGCGAAAAGCACACTAAAAACGTGCAGTTTTCTATCAAGATAGACAAGCAGCTGTTTAGCGAAAAGACCGAGCATCAAAGAATAGATGTGTTTGAGAGCGCGGATTTCGGGCGTTGTCTGGTGCTGGACGGCTCTATAATGTTTACCGAAAAGGACGAGTTTGTCTATCACGAAATGATAGTTCATCCCGCTTTGGCTGTGCACCCCAATATAAAATCCGTATTGGTAATAGGCGCTGGAGACGGCGGCGTTGTGCGCGAGCTGTGCCAATACCCCAATATTGAGCAAATAGACCTAGTCGAAATCGACCAGATGTTAATATACGCTGCTAAGAAATTCTTGCCGCATTCAAGCTATATGCTAAGCGACAAGCGCGTAAATATTATTATTTCGGACGGGCTGAAGTTCGTGCGCAAGTGCGAGGATAAATACGACCTTATTATAGTCGATTCGCCCGATCCTTACGGCCCCGCAGAGCCGCTGTTTACCAAAGAGTTTTACGGCAACTGCTATAAGGCGCTAAAAGAAGACGGCATAATGGTCAACCAGCACGAAAGCCCCTTCTACGAACCCGACGCCGAGGCGATGCAAAAGGTTCATAAGAACATTTACAAGACATTTGAGATTTGCAGGGTTTACCAGGCGCATATTCCCAGCTATCCTTCGGGACACTGGCTGTTTGGATTTGCTTCTAAAAAATATCACCCCTTAAAAGATTTAAAAGAAGACCAATGGAATAGCCTAAACATCAAGACCAAATACTATAATATAAACCTGCACAAAGGCGCGTTTTATCTTCCCAACTACGTAACGGAGCTTTTAAAACATGTTGAATAAAAAACTGTGCTTTTTAGGGTGCGAATGCGGCTACCAAGACGCTAAGTTTGTCTTGTTTGGCGCGCCTTTTGACGGCACTACCACTTACAGACCGGGAACGCGTTTTGCTTCGCGAAGAATGCGCGAGGAAAGCTACGGAATAGAGACATACAGCCCCTATTTAGATAATGACCTAGAGGATATCAAAGTCTTTGACGCGGGCGACTTGGATTTGCCCTTCGGCGATACCCAAAAGGCTTTGGATATGATACAAGACTTTGCCGCGCAAATTTTATCCGACGGCAAAACTCCCGTAATGATAGGCGGCGAGCATTTGGTAACCTTGCCCGCGGTAAAAGCCGTAAGCGAAAAATATAAGGATTTATATATCGTCCACTTTGACGCGCACGCTGATTTGAGGGACGAGTATTTGGGCGAAAAACTCTCTCACAGCACGGTTATGAGAAGGGTTAGCGAAATAGTGGGGGAGAAAAAGATTTTCCAATACGGCATACGCTCGGGAGAGAGAAGCGAGTTTGAATACGCAAAAGACTTTACATACATGACCAAGTTTTGTATAAAAGACTTGGAACAGGCTATAGATTTAATAGGCGATAACCCCGTTTATATAACGGTTGACCTGGATTGCATAGATCCGTCCGAATTTCCCGCGACGGGAACGCCCGAAGCGGGCGGAGTAAGTTTTGAAGAACTTAGGCAAGCTATCCAAAAACTAGGCAAACTAAACGTCGTGGGCGCAGACATAACAGAATTATGCCCGCCTTACGATACGACAGGAGTATCCACCGCGCTTGCTTGTAAGTTTTTAAGAGAATTGTTATTATCAATTTAAGAGGAGGAAGAACGAAAGAAATGAAAGCAATGGTTATCGGATGCGGCGGCGTGGCTTCTGTTGCCATTCACAAGTGCTGCCAAAACAGCGAGGTGTTCAGCGAGCTGATAATTGCCAGCAGGACAAAGTCAAAATGCGACGCTTTGGCCGAAAAGCTAAAAGACAGCAAGACCAAGATTTACACCGAACAGGTGGACGCGGATAACGTCGACGAGCTTGTCGCGCTTATCAACAAGCACAAGCCCCAAATAGTAATGCATTTGGCTTTGCCTTATCAAAACCTGACGGTAATGGAAGCTTGCTTGAGAACTAAGACCAACTACCTTGACACCGCCAACTACGAACATCCCGATAACGCTCATTTTGAATATAAAGAACAATGGGCTTATCACGAAAAATTTAAAGAAGCGGGCATAATGGGACTATTGGGCAGCGGATTTGACCCCGGGGTTACCAGCGTGTTTACCGCATACGCTCAAAAACATTATTTTGACGAAATTCACGAAATAGATATACTGGACGCCAACGGCGGAGACCATGGCTATCCTTTTGCCACCAACTTCAACCCCGAAATCAATATTAGAGAAGTAACCGCCAACGGCAGATATTGGGAAAACGGCAAGTGGATAGAGACTAATCCTTTGGAAATCAAACGCGAATACGATTTTGAGGGCATAGGCAAAAGAGATATGTATTTGCTCTACCACGAAGAATTGGAAAGCCTGGCCAAAAACATCAAAGGCCTAAAGAGAATAAGATTCTTTATGACCTTTAGCCAAAACTATCTGACGCACCTAAAGTGTTTGGAAAACGTAGGCATGACCTCCATTAAGCCTATAAACTTCCAAGGTCAAGAGATTATACCTTTGCAATTCCTAAAGGCCGTGTTGCCCGATCCCGCGTCTTTAGGCCCTAGAACCAAGGGAAAGACCAATATAGGCTGCATCTTTAAGGGCGTAAAGGACGGCAAGCCTAGGACATATTATGTTTATAATATTTGCGACCATCAGGAATGCTACCGCGAGGTAGGCTCGCAGGCTATCTCATATACTACAGGCGTTCCCGCTATGATAGGCGCAATGCTGATGTTGAAGGGTATCTGGAAGGGCGAAGGCGTATTTAATTTGGAAGAGTTCGACCCCGATCCTTTTATGGAAGCTCTCAATAAATGGGGCTTGCCTTGGAAAGAAGATTTTAATCCCGTTTTGGTTGACTAATGTATATAACAAAAGATATTAAAACCCCTTATTATATAATTGACGAGAACTTGATTTTGAACAATCTTAAAATTTTGCAGTCTGTGAAAGACAAGACAGGCTGCAAAATTTTGCTCGCCCAAAAAGCGTTCTCGTCTTTTTATTTTTATCCGCTGATCGCGCAGTATCTCGACGGCGTAACAGCCAGCGGTTTATACGAGGCAAAGCTAGGCTTTGAAAAGATGGGCAAGGAAAACCACATCTTTTCTCCCGCTTATACCGAGGAAGACTTTGACGAGATAGTTAAGATTTGCGGACATATTGTTTTTAATTCAATAGGCCAGCTTGTTAAATTCAAGGATAAAGCGCTAAAACAAGGCGTTGAGATAGGGTTAAGAATAAACCCCGAAATCTCCACTCAAGACAAAGCTATTTACGACCCTTGCGCTCCCTTTTCAAGACTGGGAGTTACAAGCGAGGAGTTTTTTGAAAATCTAGATAAAGTGGAAGGTATCAGCGGACTGCATTTTCATACGCTTTGCGAGCAAAACTCGGACGCGCTTGAGGTAACGCTGACCGAAGTGGAAAAGAAATTTTCAAAATATTTTGGCAGAATAAAATGGATAAACTTCGGCGGCGGACACCACATCACCCGCGAGGACTACGATATAGACAGACTGGTTAGGCTGGTTAATTACATAAAGGATAAATATAACCTCGAAGTCTATCTGGAGCCGGGCGAGGCGGTGGTTTTAAACGCGGGATTTTTGGTTTGCAGCGTAATAGATATAATAGACAGGGGCAAAAAAATAGCCATTTTGGATACGAGCGCTGCTTGCCATATGCCCGACGTGCTCGAAGTGCCGTATAGGCCTAGAATCATAGGCGAGGGCGGAGAATATGAATATAGACTGGGTGGGCCGACCTGTCTAGCCGGCGATATAATAGGCGATTACAAGTTTCCCAAGCCGCTTAATATAGGCGATAAAATAATTTTCGAGGATATGGCGCTTTATACCATAGTCAAGAACAACACCTTTAACGGTATGCCCTTGCCGTCAATAGCGACCAAAGATTTGAACGGCGATATAAAATTAGTTAAAAAATTCGGTTATTTGGACTTTTTGAATAGGCTGTCATAATTTTTTTAATTTAAAACATAAAAAAAGAATTCCTTACCATAGGAATTCTTTTATTTTTATATTCACAGCACATCGCAATTTATGGCACAACCTTTAAATATTTGGCATTACATTTTTGATCTTGCTACATTATAATTTTTAGCGTAACAAGTAGTTTTTTTACTAGATTGGGTTATTTATAGCAGATTTTTTTGATTTTTTAAAGATTTTTGCTTGATTTTTGGCTTTTTACGGTTTGAAAAAGAACAATCACTACGCAATTTTTAGCACAACTTTTGCTAATTATGACAAAATATGACATTAATTAATATGCTTTTAGGGCGTATTTAAAAATATTTCTTTAAAACTCAAAAAAAGGAGGGATTTGATGTTTAAAAAGACAAAACGCTTTGCTTCGCTGTTAGTGGCATTGGCAATGTTCTTTACAGCTTTTACCGTGTCGCCGATATCATTTAACAGCGCAGGCAGCAAAGCTTTGGCCGAAGAAACCGAGGTCAAAGATACGGCATTCTTGATGTTTGCCGACGGCGATTGGTCGCATTCTTATTTTGGCGACGAAATAAGCTGGAACGATCCTGCATATCCTGATAACCCCGAAGCTACACCGCCTAACGGAGTAACGCCTGCAAACGCTGACGTAAAGGGTAGTGGCAAATACACCGTTAAATTAGACTTCTCGGACTATACCGAAACGCCTGAGCCTACCGAAGAAGATCCCGAACCCGAAGCTATAACTAAAACGGCGTCCGGAATCAACTTTATGGCTATTGGTATTAAGAAAGGCGAGATTAATTTCCCGGGTTGGACTATTAAGCTAGTGGAAGTTAAGGTAAACGGTAATCCTATCCAAATTAAAGGCACCCCTTACACCAGCGCGGATACGCAGGGTGTCGATGAGGGAACTCCTTATCCCGGACAAAAAGTTACCACTCGTATGAACATTTATAACGCGTGGGTAAGCACTATCGACCCTTTGGCCGATTTAAGCATTAGAACTTACAATAGAACTTTAACCGGTCTCAGCGCTGTAGTTGTAGATAAGCTTGATTTTGAAGACCTTGATCCTGATGACGAAGAAGAATTTAAGCTAGAATCTATCGAAGTTACATTTATCTACAGCTCGGGCGAAAAACCTCATGATACCGCTTATCTATGGTTGACCGACGCCAACTGGGCTGGTTACAATTTTGAATACGATTTTAACAGCGAAAACAATAAAGCCAAGGCAGTGTTTGCCGATGTCTATGGCGAAGGCGAATATACCGTAAGCTGGGACTTCTCTGAAATGGAATATAAGCCTCATGGAATGAACTTTACCGCTGTATTAATCAGAGAAGGCGAATTAACTTACCCCGGATATTTTATTAAGCTCAAATCAATCAAAATTAACGGAAAAGAAATCGGCTTTAGCAAAGGTTACACCACTTCTGATAACGACGTCGAAACCAGAATGAACCTATTTAATCAATGGGTTGCTGAAGTTCCTGAAGACGCAAGAACATATAGAGGAACCACATTTGGCGCTTCGCCTATTATAGTCGATATTGACGAATATGATGTTGATATTGTATCTTATGAAGTAACCTTCGAATACATCGCGCCCGAAAAGAAAGATACTGCTTACATAGCTTTCGCAGACGGCAATTGGTCGCACGTTTATATGGGCGAAGAAGAAGCGCCTGAACATATCAAACCTACTAACGCTGAAGTAACTGGCGAAGGAACTTACACCGTAAAACTTGAGCTTGATCCTATATACAGAAAAGACGAAGAAGGCAATATAGAAAAAGACGAAGAAGGCAACCCTATAGTTTCAAATCATGCTAGCGGAGTATCCTTTATGGCCGTTATAATTAAGACCGGCGAGGAAACCTTTGGCGGATACAAGATCAGACTTGACTCCATCAAGGTCAATGGCGAGGAAATTGAGTTTGATTCTCTAAACAGCTATACCAGCTCTGACGACGGCGAAGAAACCCGTATCAATATTTATAACACTTGGGTTGACTCTTCCAAATTGGATCCCGCAACCGACCTAACGCTAAGATGCTATGATAACATATTTGAAGGATCCAAAGCGGTCATTGTTAACGGCGCTGATTTTGGCAATACGGAAGAACAAAGCGAAGATGATGTAAATGTTAGCTTCATTCTTGAGTCAATCGAAATCACATTTACATATATCCATGGCGCAGCCAGAGTTGAGCCGCCGGATGACTTTGATTATGAGGCTGCTTTAAGAAGAACCGACTATAACGCTTACTTCTGGATTCAAACCGAGCAATATGTCTTCCGCAACAACTGGGACGAACCTAGCTACGGTAAAGGTAATCCCGAATACTTCAATCGCTTAACCGGATGGGACGCTAACGACAATCCTGTAGATTACGGCGCTACGATAACGGACGCTCCTATTACCGGCAACGGAACTTACACCGTAAGTCTCAAACTTGGCAATATGAAGTTTGCTGAAAACGATACTTTCATTAGAGTATTGGCCGTATCTACGGACATTAGTCCTAAGCTGTTTAAGAAAGGATACTTAACGGTTTCCAATGTTTCGGTTAAGTTTGACAACAAAACACAAGAAATCGAGAACGTATATGTAACTCCGAGCGGAGAATATGCTTCGATAGTATTGATTAGCGAATATATAAAAGACGTAGGTAAAGAACCGTTTGCTTATACAATGCCTACCGATTCCATAACGATTACATTTACTATTAGCGGATTTGCGGGAGGAGTCGATAAATCGGCATTGCAAGCTAGATATGATGAATTGAAAGATAAAAAGCAAGGCGATTATACCGACGAATCTTACAAGGCATTTAAGGACGCTTTGGAGGCCGCTAAAGCGGTATTGGATAAAGCGGACGCTACTCAACAAGAGATCGACGAAGCATTAGCAAATCTAAACCAAGCTTTCAGCAATTTGAAGACACAAAAGAAAGGCTGCAAGAATGCAATAAGCGCGGTAATATTCACGCTGGCGCTTGCGTCCTTCGTGTTTATGAAGAAAAAAATATAATAGACTGGGTCAATAGTCTATGGCAAATTTCTTTGAAGCTCGCGGGATAGATTACTATCCCGCGACTTCAAGAAATTTTTGGAGGATTAAATGTTCGCAAGCAATTATGTAAGAGTCAATAAAGCTTCAAAAGCAGAACCAAAAGACATTATATTAAAATATTGCTTATGGATATTAAGGGGGTTAATAATTTTCACTTTATTGTCCGTGTTTTTTCCGACATTTAACCCCGCAAGAATCTCCGGCAATATTTCTTATCAAATTTCGCTGTTTACTTCAATGCTTTCTTATAATGACGTAACCTTTAAGTTGTTACGCGCGTTTGATAATGGTTGGATTGACGAAAGCATCTTTATATATTTGTCCATTTCCTGCGCGATAATTGTTATCGGCGTTATTCTTTGCCTAATAGGCGCTATCATGTCTTTGGGAAATACCCGCATGAAAAAGTTTGGGCTTAGGTTTCCTTTAGCCGGGGCTTTTACCGTTTATTTAGGACATATTGGTATATATATTTGTTTCAAATTATTGCAAAAAAGCAAGAATTTAGATATAGCAAAGCCTGTTTTCCCAAGCAATTTTTATTATTTCATCGTTATGGCTAGTTTGATATTAGTATTCACCGTAATATGCCTAATTCTTTTAAGAAACAAGCCAGACGAACTTGAGATGAAAATTCAAGAGAAATTTTCTCTTTTTCTATATTTTACGCCCATTATTTTCTTGACTTTCTTGTTCTCATATATGCCTTTGTGGGGCTGGAGATACGCTTTTTATGAATATCAAGCGGGCGAGCCCTTAACCAAATTTGTCGGCTTAAAATGGTTTAAGTTCTTTGTGCAAAATGCGGCATATAGCCAGCAATTACTATTAGTTTTGCGAAACACTTTTATTATGAGCGGTTTGGGAATCGCAACAAGCTGGCTGCCTATCGTATTCGCGATATTCCTAAACGAAATTAAGCATATAAGATTCAAAAAATTTGTCCAAACATTTACTACCATTCCTAACTTTATAAGCTGGGTTTTGGTTTACGCGGTCGCTTTTGCGATATTTAACACCGACGGCTTTTTAAATGATTTTTTGGAGTTGTTTGGCGTTCATAAGAATGTCAATTATCTAGACGATCCCAGAGGCATATGGTTTAAAATGCTGTTATGGGGTATCTGGAAAGGCTTAGGATGGAGTGCTATAATTTACATAGCGGGAATTGCAAGCATCGATCAGCAGCTTTACGAATCCGCCATGATAGACGGCGCGGGCAGATTTCAAAGAATGTGGTATATCACCGTGCCTGGTTTGATGCCGACATATAGCGTTCTTTTGTTGTTATCCATAGCGGGAATACTTAGCAACGGAATGGAGCAATATTTAGTTTTCTCCAACAACGAAAATATGGAAAAGATTCAAGTGCTAGATTTGTATGTTTATAACTTGGTCTTTGGACATAGCGCTACATATACGAATATACCTATCTCTACCGTCGTCAGTATGTCAAAATCGTTGGTAAGTATGGTCTTATTGTTTTCGGTAAACGCTCTTTCTAAAGTATTCCGCGACGGCGAAAGCATTATTTAAGGAGCAGGTTATGATAAAAGGCGTTGACTACGCGGTTAAGAGAAATCGCAAAAAAAATAAATATAAAGAAAAGGTAGGGGATAAGATTTTTAACATAATAAACATCTTTGTGTTTAGCTTATTTACCCTGCTTTGTATCTTCCCGTTTTATTATATATTTATCAACACTATCTCCGACAATAACTTAGTCCAAAAAGGCATGATAACCTTTTACCCTAAAGGTATTCATTTTCTAAACTACATATTGCTAAAAGACGTTAACGATCTGGGAGTCTCCGTTTTAGTTACTATCGGAAGAACGGTTTTAGGAACCGCGTTAATGGTTCTTACATCGGCATTTGCGGGATATTTGGCAACGCAGCAAAAAATGTGGCTAAGAAGTTTCTGGTATAGGTTTATAGTCATAACTATGTATTTTAACGCCGGATTGGTGCCGTGGTATTTAATAATTTTAAACCTAGGCTTGACTAACAAATTCTTAGCTTACATTATCCCCGGAATCGTTCAGCCGTTTAATATAATTTTGGTAAAGACCTATATAGAATCTATACCCAAAGAAATAGAAGAAAGCGCGGTAATTGAAGGCGCAGGCACATTAACAATATTTTTCAGGATAATATGGCCGTTAAGTATTCCCATTTTGGCTACGATTACCGTTTTTGGCGCCGTGGGACATTGGAACTCTTTGCAGGATTCGTTAATTTTAATGGCCAGCAACCCTAAACTATACACTCTTCAACACAGATTATATATCTATTTGACTCAGACATCGGATTTGCAGGCTATTATTGAACGAGGAATAGCTCGAAAATATACCGTTGACATGAGAATTATTAAATACACTATCTCAATGGTATCAATAATACCTATTATGCTTGTCTATCCTTTTATGCAGCGCTATTTCATAAAAGGAATAATGCTCGGAGCGGTAAAAGGTTAACCTTTTGATATATTTTTGATATATAAGGAGGGAATGATTGTGAAACTAAAAAGGCTGTTTTCAATTTTTTGCGCATTTATTTGCGCTATAGCGTTTTGCTTTAGCTTGACAGGATGTCCTAACAAAAAAGGCGGAACAATTACGTTGGAGGTATATTCCCAATTAGCCAACTATCAAGGTATGCAAATAGGAATGATGGCCGCTGTCCTAAAAGATAAATTTAACGTCGAGCTTAACATTATTAAGGATGAAGAAGGCATCTATGAGACCAGAATGGAAAGAGGATTTTTAGGCGATATCGTTGTTTGGGGCAGCAACGGCAAAGAATACAAACAGGCTATAAAAAACGGAATGCTCTTTGATTGGGAAAGCGAAGATTTGGTAAAAAACTACGGTAAATACATTTATGAAAATTTGCAGCCCGCTTTGGAAGCCAACAGAGAAATTAACGGCAACGGCAAGATTTACGGTATAGGACATAATGTGGCTCCTTCGGCGGAAGAACACGAAAACACCTCTTACACTTGGGATATCAGATGGGATTTATATAATCAATTGGGCAGACCCGAAGTAAAGGATCTAGACGACCTGTATAACCTTTTGGTCGAAATGAAAAATATATGCCCTACTGATGAAAATGGCAATCCTACTTATGCGTTTTCTTTGTGGCCTGACTGGGACGGCTCTATGGTTATGTATGTAAAGGCATTTGCTACGGCGTATTACGGCTATGACGAACACGGAATAGGCTTATACGACCCCGAAACCGGAGAGTTCTATGACGCGCTTGCCGAAAACGGCCCTTACATAACTTCTTTGAAATTCTTTAATAAGTTATATAGAGCCGGATTGGTTGACCCTAACTCGTCTTCTCAAACATATGAAGATATGTCGCAAAAATTAGCCGCAGGCGGAATATTTATGTCCATATTCGACTATGCGGGTTCCATGGGCTATAACAGCGACGACCATATCGCTCAAAATAAAATGATGTTGCCTTTGGTTCCTAAGGACGCAAGAATTATGGCATACGGCATGAGCGTATATGGCGGCAACAGAATTTGGACAATAGGCGCGCATACCCGTTATCCCGAATTATGCATGGAAATTATCAATTGGCTATATACTCCCGAAGGCACCATGTATAACCTATATGGCGCTCAAGGCTTGATTTGGGATTATGACGAAAATAATAACTTATACTTTACTCCTTTCGGAAAAACTTGCAACAACGACCCTAATACCTCTTTAAACGGCAAAACATGGACTTCTCCTTGGACGGGCAAAACCTACGAATTAGGAGGAAGCTTTAACGACGGCAGACTGCAAATAAACAATACCACCTGGACCAAGGACGCCATTAACCCCGATTCTAACGGAGAAACATTTAATTCGGCTACATGGAAGTCAGAACAAGAACCTCCTAAATGCGATACCGAAGCCGCATGGCGCAAATGGTCCGGCTGCTTAAGCACCGTTGAATATCTTAACACAAAATGCAATTACGCGGTAATGCCCGGTATTAACTATTCCGAAAGCGTAAGAGACGACGAACTTGAATTAATTTGGAATACGGTTACTACCAAGCTAAAGGAAGGAACTTGGTCAATTCTAAAATACGCTAAAAACGATAATGAGTTTAATTATCTTGTTAATGAGTTAAGAAACAATTTAAAGAAGCTTGGTTATGACCGATGCGTAGAATGGAGCAGGCAAGAAGCTCAAGTTAAGTGGCAACTTCAACAAGAATTAGCCAATAAATAACAGAACCATAAATTAAGTTACGCAACAAGAATGGCGTAATCTTAAAAATGCAGAACCATTAATTAACCAAAGCATTAAGTTAACTGGGCTGTAAATATTTACAGCCCAGTTAACCAAAAAGTCTTTTTAGGACATTTAATAAGCAGTATTTATAGCGCTTTTCGTTAGCTCTCTTGATTTTTTTTCTTAAAGCTAGAGACAAATCGTCAGCATTTTAACCAAATTATATGAGCAGATAATCAAAAAAATATTGCAATAACTTGCAATTGGCATAGTATTGGTTTTTTGTATAAGGAGGGAGTGATGAAGAAACTAAAAAAAGTATTCGCGAGTTTAGGCTTAATAATCGCGTGCGTTTCGCTTTGTTCCTTTTTTCCATTGAATTTCAGCGTTCTTAAAGCGAGCGCGCAGGAAACAAGCGAAGGCGTCAAGGCGCTGCCTTTTAGGGATTTGTCTGCAGAGCAAATCATTCAAGAAATGGGCGTAGGCTGGAATTTGGGCAATACTATGGACGGCCACATTAATTTTATGCCCAGCGAAACAGCTTGGCAGAGCGACATTACCACTCAAAAATTAATTGACGCCGTTCATGATTTGGGATTTAACACCATAAGAGTTCCTGTAACATGGGGCAAAAAAATTGACGATAACAACAATTATAAAGTCGACGAGGCATGGATAAGCCGCGTTCAAGACATCGTGGACTATGCGGTAAGCCAGGATATGTATGTCGTTGTCAATATGCACCACGACGGAGTCCATGACGGCGGAGGCTGGTTTAATCTCACCAAGAAAGACGATGAGCTTGAAAAAATCAAACAAAAATATTCGGCTTTGTGGAAGCAAATCGCTGAGCGTTTTAAGTATTATGACGAGCATTTGCTTTTTGAATCGATGAACGAAGTTTGGGTAACCAATAATAATTATCCTTATGATTTTCAAATTATCGGCGAATTCAACCAAATCTTCGTGGACACGGTAAGAGAGACAGGATATAACAACCGCCATAGATGGTTGATTTGTCCCGGCAGATATACTAATTTGAGCGCGCTTTTGGATCCTGCCAATAATTTTAAATTGCCCGAAGATAAATACAACGAAGAAAATCGCATAATGGTTTCGGTTCACGATTATGATTATAACTTTGGCTTATCGGGCACCAGCAGCAATTTCAATAACGCGGATCAATGGCGTCAAAATTTCAAAAAAATGTATGATATCTTCGTTTCCAAAGGCATTCCCGTCTTCTTTGGCGAGCATGGGGCTACCGATGTTGGCAACACCACTCAAAGAGCGTATTATTTTGAATGGGTGTATAAGCTTTCTCAATTAGCCAAGGTGGTCGCATGCGTTTGGGATAACAACGGCGCGTATGAGCCCGGTAAAACTACCGATAAGTTCCAAATAATAAATCGCGCCGCCTGCGAGCCCTCGCGCAAGGAAATAACCGACGCGATAATGAGAGGCTATTTTGTTAAGTCCCCCCAAGATAGCTTGGACAACATTGTTTCCGTTGAAAGCTCTAATTCCAGAAATTCGCCTAATCGCCCGATTACAAATATAACCTTATCCAATGCGTCATTGGCGCTAAAACCCGGTATGTCCAAAAAAGTAACCGTTACTGTCGAGCCCGAAAACACTAACGACGTAGTGTTGTGGAAGACTTCGGATCCGTCAGTCGCTACCGTATATAACGGATTTATAAGAGCAAAAGGCGTGGGCCGCGCTACGATTACCGCGTTTTGTCAAAAAAGCGCGGTAACCAAAGAAATAACTGTAACGGTTTATCCCGATAAGGATGCAAAATCCGCTACCGAAATCATAGTAGATAAAGAAACATTTAATCTTGAGCCCGGCAAGGCCGAAACGATTAATGTTCAACTAAAGCCGGCCAATACTAAAGAATTTGTTAGATTTAAATCTTCCAATCCCGATGTCGCTACGGTAAACAAACTTGGCAAGATTGTGGCTGTCGGCGAAGGCGCGGCCTATATCTCTATAACCACGGCAAGCGGACTTACCAAGGTAGTCAAGGCGGTTGTAAATGGTTCTTCCGGAAAACCCGCAACGCAAATAACCATTAACGGACAAAGCGATGTCGAATTGACGCAGGAAGCGCAAATCAGCGTAGCCGTAACGCCTGCCGACACTACGGATAAAATCGCGTTTTACTCTACCGATAATTCAATAGCTTATGTAGATATAACCGCGCTAAGTCCTGACTCAGAAGGCAACGTATCGGCAAAGTTAGTCGCTTTAGGTTCGGGTTCCGCTCAAGTAATTGTTATTTCCGAAAGCGGCGTTTCCAAGGCGTTTAACATAACCGCGTCGATAGGCTCGGTAACCTTTGACGGCGAAGCCGAGCAATATGTCAAATTGGCCGAATACTCCGAAGTTGACGATGGCGGCGGAAGCGAAAAAGGCTGCAAAGGCTGTAATAAGGCCAACAACGCTGTTGTTCTGGCTATTATGGCGGCCGCGTTATTCGCGGTAACCGTATTTAAAAAATAATTAAATTAAAACTTTATTAAAGAAGGTTGCCTCAATAAATATAAGGCAACCTTCTTAATAATTTTTTGATAAAAGGAGCGACTATGCCTAATCCTTTTTTACCCTTATGGGAATATATCCCCGATGGAGAGCCTAGAGTTTTTGGCGACCGCGTTTATGTTTATGGTTCGCACGATAAAGCGGGCTCGGACAGATTTTGCGATTATGTTTTAAAAGTTTGGTCGGCGCCTTTAGATAATCTCAACGACTGGGTTTGCCACGGCGACGCGTTTCATACCAGGATAGATAGGGATCATCCGTCCGACGTCGATTGGACGGACAATGAGCTTTACGCGCCCGACGTGGTCGAAAAGGACGGAAAATACTATCTTTACGCTTATATACTTAATTCAAAAGGCTGCGTTGCCTGCAGCGACCGTCCCGAAGGCCCGTTTAAGCTGATTTCGCAATACAAATACAATCTCCCCGAAGGCAAAGGCGATAAGGGAATTTTTGTTGACCCTGGAGTTTTGGTGGACGGCGGCAAAGTTTATATCTATTGCGGTTTTTTGCATTCTTTTATGGCTCAAATCAATCCCGACAATATGTATGAGATAATAGACGGAAGCTTTATTGACGATATAATTCCCGAACAAGCGCCTTTTGAGTTTTTTGAAGCGTGTTCGCCTCGAAAGGTGGGGGATACTTATTATTTGATATACTCGCCTAAAATCGGAAGCAGGCTTGCCTACGCTACAAGCAAATCGCCAACAGGGCCTTTCCAATATAGAGGCGTAATAATCGATAACGGCATAGATTACCCTGGCGGAAATAATCACGGCTCAATATGCCAAATAAACGGGCAATGGTATATCTTTTATCATAGAATGACCAACGGAACTATTATGTCCAGAAGGGCGTGCGTGGAAAAAATACAAATCTTACCCAACGGCACGATCCCACAAGTTTGTATGACCTCTTTGGGTTTTGAAGATTCTTTATCGCCTTATAAAATAACGCCCGCCGAAATCGCGTGCGTATTAAAAGGCGGCTGCATGATTACCGAAAAAAATGTTTTCACTAGGGTAATTACCAATATTAAAAACGGTTGTATTATCGGATATAAATATTTTGACTTTGGACAGGATTTTTCCAGCAAAAGCATGGAGTTTCAAATGAAGGTCGCAGGCTCCGGATGCGAAAGCCAAGTTAGGATTTTATTGGACGACTATAACAACGGTCTTGAAATCGGCCGCTGCAAAATAGGCTTAGACGACGGAATATACAAAACCATAGTTAAGAACGTAACGGGCGTTCACGCGCTGTATTTTGTGGTAGAGGACGAATATAAAGGACATTTTGCCGATATGTTTAAAGGCAGAAATTTATTTGATCTGGAGTCCTTTGTGTTTACGAAATAAATAAAGGTATAAAATGCCTTGTCCGAAGTTGATTAGTAAGAAGGTGAAATGATGAAATATATAAAAAATATTCATATTTATTTTTTGACTTTGATTTGCGCAATATTTTTTATGGGCGGCGCGACAGGCTGCGCGAATGATAACGACGGTGTTTTTAAGTTGAAGCTGTCCCATCAAAGCGGGTTTTATGATAAAGAGTTTATTTTAAAGATTAGGGCGGTTAACAGCCCGACGGAATATGATATTTATTACACTACCGATTGCACCGATCCGGCTGTTTCTCAAACCCGCATAAGATATATAGGAAAAGGCATCAAAATTACCGATCCAAGCGACAATCCAAGCAGATACGCCTCAATCGAGCCGGGATTGATGAATCAGTTTTATTACGATTATAAAGGCGAGCCTATTAATACAAAGCCCGACAATAGCGACGTGCCCAAGTGTTTTACTTTGCGCGCGGTAGCGATAGCAAAAGACGGTTCAATATCCGAACCCGTTTTTGCGTCCTATTTTGTGGGGCTTTCTGAAGAGTCTTTTGCCGGAAAATTTAAGAATAACGAGATTGCGTTAATTTCCGTCATAACCGATCCGGAAAATTTATTTGATTATGAAAAAGGCATATACGTAAACGGAAAGTGCTTTGACGAGGATAACGAGACTCCGGAACGAGAATGGAAAATGGCTAATTATAGGCAAAAGGGGCGAGAATGGGAAAGACCTGTTTATATAGATTTTTTTGAAAACGACGGAGAATTAAAGCTGTCTCAAAGATGCGGAGTCCGTATCCAAGGCGGTTATTCTCGCGGCGATATCCAAAAAAGCTTACGCTTTTACGCGCGCGACGAATACCAGCCCGACGCCAAGAAATTTGAATACGAGTTTTTCAAAGGCCTAAAGGATATCAACGGCAAACCCATAAAGGAGTTTAAGAAGATTATGACCAGAACGGGCTCAAACGACGCCTTTTTGGCTAAGTTTAGCGACGTTCTCTTCCAGTCCAGGATAAAAAATAGAAAGGTCAGCGCCCAAGACGGTCGAGCCTGCATAGTGTTTTTGGAGGGCGAATACTGGGGGTTATACTCTTTAAGAGAAGATTATGACAATAATTACTTTGAATCTCATTACGGCGTAGATAAAGACGAAGTAGTAATGATTAAACCCGATTCGTATCTAAAGGAAAACGGGCAGTATGTTTTAAAAGTTGAGGAAGGCAAGGATAAAGACCTTGAGCTTTATATCCAAATGCGCCAATGGTTTAAGAACGCCGACCTTTCAAAAGCCGAGGATTACGCCAAAGCGTGCTCATATATAGATATTGAGTCCTTTGTGGATTATTGCGCTTTTGAAATATATATAAGAAACATTGACTGGCCTGGTAAAAACTGGGCGTGCTGGCGGACGAGAACGGTTGATTCCAATAATCCTTACGCGGACGGAAAATGGCGCTGGTGCGTATATGACGTAGAAATGGGCGGCGATATGTGGAATTTCCCAGGATATAATAACAATACCGTCGAGGATATATATAAAAACCAATATGACGAAAACGTAGCGCTGTTTTTTAGAAAGTTTGCAAAAAACGCCGATTTTAGAAACAGATTGGCCGCCGCCTTGGAAAGTTACGCCAAAAACGAGTTAAGCTCAAGCGCTATGCGTCAGGAGATTGAAAGATATTCTCAAATTTATAGTTTGGAAGAAAGGCTAAGGAATCTAAAGCGTTTTCCTTGCGTATGGCAAACCATAAACGACGGCAACGCCAGGATTGAAAGGATGAGGACTTTCTTTAACAATAGAGAATCCTATGTTCTTAACACAATGATTCCTTGGTTAAATAATGCGAATAATTTTAAGTAATACGGTTCGCTTATTATAAATTGATTTTGAAAAGCGCGCCGTTTGATTTATAATAAATTTATCTTTATTTTTTAGGTTTTTACATATGATTAAATTTGACTGTTTAAACGATATTACGCAAGAGATAAAGGATTTAAGATTTGAAGTATTTGTGCGCGAGCAAAACATTGCGCCCGAAATAGAATTAGACAGCGACGAGTATAACTATCTGCACCTGTGTCTTTATAAAGACGATGTTTTGGTTGCGTACGCGCGCGCAAGAGCGCGCGGAGAAGTTATGCGCCTTGGCAGAATTTTGGTCAAAAAAGAACACAGAGGCCAGGGCTTAGGCGCGGCTATTATGAACTATTGCGAAGAAAAAGCGAGAGAAAAAGGCTGCAAGGTTTTGGAGCTAAACGCCCAATACCGCGCCATAGGCTTTTATGAAAAACTGGGCTTTTTAGCAGAAGGGGAGTTTTTTGAGGAAGCGGGAATACCGCATAAAAAGATGAAAAAGGTTTTGTAATAGGCAGATTATCTTTATTTTAGGCTGTTTTTCTAAAAAATTTTTACTTTCGCAATTTATTAGATGAAAGTAAATTAAAATTAATTGACGAATTATAACGCTTATTGATATAATTAACCTATCTTTATACTATATTAATTTAATTGTGGGGGAGTTTATCTCTATGGGGGAGTTTATCTCTATGAAAAAGATTATTACTTTTTTAATGGCTATAGTTTTAAGCATGTCTTTTTTGACCTATGGCTGCTTTAAGGCGGATTTTACCGTAGGCATAGTTCAATTGGTCGATCACGTGGCTTTGGACGCGGCCAACCAAGGTTTTAGAGAAGAATTGACTAATTTGATAAAAGAAGAAGGAAAAACCGTTAAATACATAAACAAATCGGCTGCCGGCGATATTTCTATGTGCACCGACATTGCCAATAACTTTGTATCCAAGAGAGTTAATTTAATGTTAGCTATCGCTACTCCCGCCGCGCAGGCAGCGGCTTCCACAACGACAGAAATTCCGATTTTGTTTACCGCTGTAACTAACCCTGTTATAGCCGAGCTTGTTGAGTCTTGGGACAAACCCAATACCAACCTTAGCGGAACTTCGGACTTAAATTCTGTCGAGGACCAAATCGAGCTTATTAAAGAACTTGTTCCCGAGGTTAAGAAGATAGCTGTGTTCTATACCACTTCGGAAGACAACTCGGTTTATCAGCTTGACCTTGTTAAAGATTATTGCGAAGAAAACAATATAACCGTAGTGGAAAAAGGAATTACCGAAACCAATGAATTTGAAAACGCATATAACAGCTTGCCTAACGATGTAGAAGCTATCTATATTCCTACCGACAACGGTTTAGCAAAAGCCGCAGAATACGTTCATTCTGTTAACAAAAACGGCAGAAAATTGCCCATAGTTTGCGGCGAAAATGGTATGAACGATAAATGCGGTATTGCAACATACGGTATAGATTATAAAGAATTAGGCAAACAAACCGCGAGAATGGCTTATAAGATTTTAATTGAAGGCGCGGACATTAAGAATATGCCTGTAGAACGAGCCGATGCGGCGAATATAAAACTTACCGTTAATCAAACGGTTGCGCAAGAATTAGGATTCACTATACCTCAATCGATCTTAGACAGAGTTAACCAAGCTTAATTAACAAAGGAAATTTATGTTACAACTTCTAGAAACCATGTTAAGCGGCGCCAACCAAGGCTTATTATACGCGTTGTTGGCGCTTGGCGTTTATATCACGTTTAGAATACTTAATTTCGCCGACCTAACTACAGAAGGCAGTTTTGCTATGGGCGGAGCGGTAGCCGCGGCTTTGATAAGCAGAAATGTCGAGCCCGTATTGGCCAGCGTGGTAGCTTTTGTCTCGGGCGCGGTAGCGGGATCGCTTACGGGTATTCTAAACACAAAGTTAAAAATCCAGCCGATTTTGGCCGGAATTTTAACTATGATAGCCCTTTATTCCATAAACATTAGAATAATGGGCGGACAACCCAATACGTCGTTACTAAGAAAGACCACCGTTATAACATACATCGAAAACTTGTTTAATATTAGCAAAAATCAGGCTATTTTAATTTTGGGCGTTTTATCGGTTGCAATAGTAATCGGCGTTTTGTATTGGTTTTTTGGGACGGAAATCGGCAGCGCCATAAGAGCAACAGGCAATAACGAAAATATGTGCAGGGCGCTTGGTATTAACACAGATAATACCAAAATTTTGGCGCTTATGATTGCCAATGGACTCATTGCTGTGTCGGGAGCTTTGGTCGCTCAGCAACAAAGTTTTGCTGACGTAAGCATGGGCATAGGCGCAATTATTATCGGTCTAGCTGCTATCATTATTGGCGAAACCTTTTCTAGTCAAAAGTTCCCGTTCTGGTTGAAAATGGGCTTTGTCGCTTTAGGCAGCGTAATATATCGTATTTTGATTTCCCTGATAATTTTTGCCGACTTGTTACAGCCTTACGACATAAAACTCTTAACTGCAGTTATGGTTACCGTCGCTTTGGCATTGCCTAAAATTGTCGGCTTGTTTAAGAACAAAAACAACGGCATGGCGGACAAAAAAAGATAAACTTATAAAGGATAATTTATTTTATCAAATGCTAAGTATTAGTAATATATCAAAAACCTTTAATATAGGCACGATCAACCAAAAGACCGCGATTAACGGCCTAAACTTATATATTAAAGAGGGCGATTTTGTAACCATTATAGGCGGTAACGGCGCGGGCAAGTCCACTTTGCTCAACATAATAGCGGGCGTATTTACCGTGGACGCGGGCGATTTGGAATTGGACGGTTTTAATATAACCAGAATGCCCGAACACAAGCGCGCCAAATTTTTCGGACGCGTGTTTCAAGACCCGCTTATGGGCACGGCCGCTTCTATGGAAATCCAAGAAAATCTGGCTCTAGCCTATCGCAGAGGACGCCCCAGAGGTTTGAGATGGGCGATAACCTCTAAAGAAAAGCAAATATATAAAGAACAGTTAAGCCGTTTAGGTCTTGGATTGGAAAACAGAATGACGACCAAGGTAGGTCTGCTAAGCGGCGGACAAAGGCAGGCTTTGGCATTGTTAATGGCTGTATTGCAAAAGCCCAGAATGCTTTTGCTGGACGAGCACACGGCAGCGCTCGATCCTAAAACCGCGCAAAAGGTTCAAGAACTTACTCAAGAACTCACCCAGGAAAATAAAATAACTACCTTAATGATAACCCACAATATGAAAGACGCCATAAAATACGGCAACAGACTGATTATGATGCATGAGGGCAGGATTATCTACGAAGCCGAAGGCATCGAAAAAACATCGTTAAAAGTCGAGGACTTGTTGAAGAAATTTGAGCAATGCGCGGGCAGCGAGTTTGCAAACGACAGAATGCTGTTAGCCTAATAAAAACTAAAAACTAAAAACGGCTGTTAACTAGCCGTTTTTTTAATTAATATTAAAAGTTATTTATAAAAAAATTTAATATTGCTGATTTTTGTATGTGATATAATGTAATAAACATTGATGCACTAAGGAGAAAGGCTATGTTGTTTAGCAATAGGGATACTATTTTGTTTACGGGCGATTCTATAACGGATGCGGGCAGAAAAAGACCGATAGGCGAAGGCAAGTGGGACGGGGTAGGTAACGGTTATGTCCGTCTAATTGACGTTTTGCTTAACGTCTGTTATCCCGAAAACACCTATCATATAGTAAATACGGGCATTTCGGGCAACACGTCAAGGGATTTACTGGCGCGTTGGCAGACCGATGTTTTGGATCTAAAGCCCGATTATGTTTCGGTCTGCATAGGCGTAAACGACGTTTGGCGCCAATTCGACGAGCCGGACTGTTTTTATAACCATGTTGATATCCAAGCTTATCGACAAAACCTTGAGAAAATGATAGAGATAACTAAAGATAAAGTAAAAGGTATAATCTTAATGACGCCGTATTATATGGAATCCAATAAAGAGGATTTGATGAGAAAGAAAATGGACGAATACGGCGCAGTCGTAAAAGAACTGGCTCAAAAATATAATTTAATATGCGTGGATTTGCAGGCGGAATTTGATAATTATCTGAAATACCGCTATTCAGGATATCTTCAATGGGACAGGGTGCATCCCGGCCCCGTAGGCAGCATGATTATCGCTAGAGCTTTTTTAAGGGCGATAGGATTTGACAGGAAATTAATATAAAACTTGCCATAGAAAATTTTATATTTTATAATACTTAGTAAGGCGTCAATATGTTTTCTTTATCGACGCCTTTATAATTTTAAGCCGTTAAAGGAAATAAATAGTGGTCGCTATAAGGACTAAAAACCTAAAGAAAGCGTTTAAGGATGTAGTCGCCGTAAATGATTTAAATTTGGAAATAAATCAAGGCGAGCTTTTTGCGCTGCTGGGCGTAAACGGCGCGGGCAAGACTACTACTATAAAGATGCTTTCATGCATTATAAGAGCCACCGAGGGCGAGATCAATGTCTTAGGCTACGATTCCCAAAAAGACAGCCATATTATAAAACAGTTAATAGGAGTCTCTCCTCAAGAAACCGCCGTAGCGCCCGGCTTGACTGTTAAAGAAAACATAGAATTTATGGCCAATATCTACGGCTTAAAAAATAAAGAGCGAATAAACGAAATAATCCAAAAACTATCCTTATCCCAAGTTCAAGACAGAAAAGCCAAAAACTTATCGGGCGGATACCAAAGAAGGCTATCGATAGCTATGGCGCTTGTTAGCGCGCCTAAAATACTGTTCTTGGATGAGCCGACTTTGGGACTGGATGTCTTGGCAAGGCGCGAGCTTTGGAAATTTATTAAAGAATTAAAAGGCGAAGTTACTATAATATTGACTACTCATTATATGGAAGAGGCCGAAAGCCTGGCCGACAGAATAGGAATAATGTCTCAAGGCCGACTTATTGCCCAAGGCGATGTCCAAGAACTAAAACGGCTTGCCGACACGGACAATTTTGAGGACGCCTTTGTGGCGTTGGCGACGGGGGATTTAACATGAGAACGCTGGTTTTTTGCAAAAGAAACATAAAGGAAATATTGCGAGATCCCTTAAGCCTTATTTTTTTGGTAGGCTTTCCGGTGGTATTGCTGATTTTCTTTCAAATATTAGTCCACAGCCTAGGAGAGCAGATGCTGCAGGCTACGCCGCAGTTTAAAATAAACAACCTTGCCTCCAGCATAAGCATATTTGGGTTTTCGTTTTTGACGCTGTTTTGCGGACTGCTTATCTCGAAAGATCGCGTTACTTCTTTTGCGACGCGGCTTAGAACTACGCCCATGACGAATTGGGATTTTATTTTCGGCTATCTTTTGCCCATGCTGCCAATAGCCTTGGCGCAAAACTTAATATGCTTTTTGGTAGCGCTTATTTTTGGACTAAAAATTAGCTTTAATCTCCTGTTGGCAATGGTTGTTTTAATTCCATCGGCTGTTTTGTTTGTAGGCCTGGGCGTTTTGATAGGAAGCGTATTTTCTGACAAAGCGGTAGGGGGCGTTGCCTCCATAATAGTCAACCTTGCGGCTATTTTGGGCGGAATGTTTTTCCCTCTTAGGACAATGAAAGGCGCTTTTGCTACAATCGCGTATATCTTCCCTTTTGCGCATGCGGTTGATTCGGCGTGTTTTGCGATTTCAGGGCAATACGCTGATATTATAAAGCCCTTGATCGTGGTTAGTATTTACGCTGTTGTCGTGTTGGCGGTAAGTCTTATAGTTTTTAAAAGAAAGATGTTGTCCGATAAGACTTAAGGAAGTCATAAAAAGAATATATTTTATAAAAAAATCGTATATTTCTTAAAAATCAATTGACATAAAAAAATTAGGCGAATATACTATTACCATGCAAAAGGAGTATAGTACCTTTAATAAAAAATATTTTGATTATTTCTGTGACCAAGTAATATCAGGGAAAATGACGGACCAGCAGGCATGGAAAGAGCATTCCCATAGAATCGTTACGGATTTAGCAGAGAAATACGGATGGGAATACAGGAGGGTGATGCCTAATGAAAAATAAAAA
>DATCJN010000016.1:0-5613 GCA_036562755.1 Clostridia bacterium
ACGAAAGACTTAAATACTTTGGCTCTCGGATCGGATACTGAGTAAATTGCGTGGCCTATGCCGTAAATCAATCCCGCTTTATCAAACGCTTCTTTATTTAAAATTTTCTTTAAATAAGCTTTGACTTCGTCTTTATCTTTCCAATCTTTTACGTTGGATTTTATGTTTTCAAACATTTCCATTACCTTGAAGTTGGCGCCGCCGTGTTTGGGGCCTTTTAGGGAAGCCAAGGCCGCGGCAATTGCCGAATATGTGTCAGTGCCCGACGAAGTAACTACGCGCGTGGTAAACGTGGAGTTGTTGCCGCCGCCGTGCTCGGCGTGTAATACGAGCGCCAAATCCAAAATTACCGCCTCTAGCTTGCTATATTTGCTGTCCAGCCTCAACATATGCAAGATGTTTTCGGCAGTGGAAAGTTCGGGGCGAGGTTCATGTATGAAAAAGCTCGTTCTGTCGTTTAGATAATAGTCATAGGCCTGGAAGCCGTAAACCGCCAAAAGCGGAAATGTCGCAATAAGCTGCAAACATTGTCTTAACACGTTGGGAATGGAAATATCGTTGGCTCTTTTGTCGTAAGAATACAAGGTAAGAACGCTTCGCGCAAGCGATACCATCATATCGTTGCTGGGCGCTTTCATTATGACATCGCGCACAAAAGAGCTGGGCAAGGAGCGGTAGCTTGACAGTAAAGTCTTAAACTCATCCAACTCTTCGGCCGTGGGAAGCTGTCCAAACAGCAATAAAAACGCTATTTCCTCAAAGCCGAATCTATCGGCGGCGATAAAGCCTTTTACCAATTCTTCCACGTCGTAGCCGCGATAAAACAGCTTGCCGTCCACAAAGACTTTTTGACCGTCTATCATCTTGTAGGATTCTATTTCCGAAATCCTGGTAAGCCCGGTCAAAACGCCGTTGCCTTCCAAATCCCTTAGCCCTCTATAGACCTTATGCTCGATAAATAACTCAGGGGCTATCTGGTTGTCTTTATATAACAGTTCGCTAAATTTTAAAATTTCGTTAGTAATCGCCGAATAATCTCTACTCATAATCACCTCTTGTTTTTTTTAAATTTTTTGGATTAAAAAATTAACGAAATAAGAAATAAGATAAAAACTTGAAAGAAAAGAACTAATTAAGAAAACACCTGGAATTTGATTTTATAATTATACCATTTTATTTAAATTAAGTAAATTATATAAATAAAAAATTATAAATATAAATTAATATTAACTTAAGAAAATTGTAAAAAGAAGTCAAATATAATTAAAAAAGACGAGATAAACTCGTCTTTTAATTCATTTTCAATTATTTTTGCTTTATTCTATATCAAAATTACCGTTCTTGAAGAACTTAATTTCTTTGCCGTCGCGGGTTATGCCCGTTATGCCTAAGTCGGCTGTTCCTATCATAAAATCCACATGCATAAGAGAGTCGTTAATTCCCGCTTCTTTTAGCTGTTCCTTGGTCATTTTATCGCCGTCTTTGACGCAAGGATACGCTTTGCCCAGAGCAAAATGGCAGCTTGCGTTTTCGTCGAACAAAGTGTTTAAAAACAGCGTGTTCATATTTTGAATGGGCGAATCATAGGGAACAATAGCTATTTCGCCTAAATATCTTGCGCCTTCGTCAGTGTCTAAGATGTTTTTCAAAATCTCTCCGCCTTGCTCCGCTTGGAAATCCACTACTTTGCCGTTTTCAAAGGTCAAAGAGAAGTTTTTAACCATTGCGCCGTTATATACAAGGGGCATGGACGCCACAAGCGTGCCGCAAGCGGTGGAATATTTAGGCGCGGTATATACTTCTTCGGTGGGCATGTTAGCCATAAAAGGTCTGCCCTTGCAATAATCCGCTCCGCCCATAAAGAAATAATTATCGGGCAATTCGACATATAAATCGGTGCCCAGAGAGTTTTTGAATCTTAGAGCCTTAAAGTTGGCGTTATTTAGATAATTTATTCTTGAGCTTAGCTTTTGCTGATGCTCTTGCCACGCTTGATAGGGGTCTGAAGCATCCAATCTCATCGCTTTGGCTATTAAATCGCCCAGCTTTTCAAAAGCGTTCTCATCGCCGGGGAATACTTTTTGAGCCCACTCGACGCTGGGATAAGCGGCAATCGTCCATCTTACATCGTTGTTCATGCTAGCGTCATAGAATTTTTTTAATCTGGAGCGATAAGCTTTTGTATAAGCGGCCATTTTATCGGCGTCCAGACCGCTAAAAACTTCGGGGTTTTGGGACTCTACCCACATATACGCGGCGTCCTTATCCACCACGTATTCCATTGAGCTCACCGTCCAATCGGGTATATCGGTTAGAGTTTTGGTGTCTTCGTAAAGATAGCGGAGTCTCATTAACTCATCGGAATAAAACAATACGGTAACCTTTTTGGCTCCGGCTTGGTATGCCGCCTCGGCCAAATAAGGCATAAAGTCTTGGCTGTTGACATCGGCTCTTATTACAAGCTCGTCGCCTTGTTGAATATTGGAGCCGATTTTGATTAAAATCTCTGCGTATTTCTTTAATATATCTTTATTCATTTGCGCACCTCGTGCTTATTTTTTACAACATATTATTAGAATAGTCAAGCCGATAGTATTTAAACATTTAACATTCTATATGTTTTTAAAATATATACAAGCTATTTTTGCATATCTAATTTCTTACGAGAAATAAAAAATCAAATAAAAAACAAAAGAATAAAAAAACCAAGAAAATATTGTATATAAAAAATAATTGCAATTTTCAATAAATGATGTATAATAAAATAGCGTTTTTGTTAATAATCTGCGAGAGTGGCGGAACTGGCAGACGCGCACGTTTGAGGGGCGTGTGGTAACACCGTACGGGTTCAAGTCCCGTCTCTCGCACCAAACTCCGATAAAAGTCGGAGTTTTTTTTATTTTATTTTGACGTTCTAACGCGTTAACTCCACGAAAAATAACGGTGTTTTTGCCTCTTTAATTAAATTTTTATGACGCTTAATTTCCGATTAAACAAGAAGCTCTTTGAGTATTAAACGGCGATTAAATATTATATAAGAGCACATTAGACATTTAAGCTAGGTAAAAAAGTTGCCGAATAAAACCTTTAAAATATCAGATAGTAAAAATGTCCGCCAATTGTTTTCCCAATAATTTCATTTTATAGTATAATCTATTTACTCTTATGAAAAAGTTTGTTACCGCATTATTAATCATTATCTTGACGGCAAGCTCTGTCTTGCTTTCTTCTCGCTCGAGAAAGATTAAATATCTGTCGTTTCGCGAATATGTATTCGGCATAGGAGATCAGCTGATCCCTCTTGAAGCTACGCTTTATGGAATTAACATTAAATACTTAAGAAACGCTAGAGACGAAATTCTTGATGTTTTAGGAGACCTAAACGCCGAATTGAACACCGCGGACAACGAAAGCGTTATAACTAAATTCAACAACTACGGCTCTGACGGGCAGGATTTTAATCCTAATGAAAAGTTTTATGTCTCTAAGCACGCTTATCATATGCTAAAATACGCAAAAGAGCTGCACGAGAATGAAAACGGATTGCTGAATATAGACGGCGAAGAAATTAACGCTTATGAGTTATTCAATCCCGCGATATATCCTTTAATGGAGTTATGGGAATTGGACGCTAAAAACTATGACGAAAACGAGCTGGAAGAAGACAAAGAAAGAAAAATCCCAACTTCTGCCGAAATTCAAGAAGCATTAAAATATATTGACTATAGCAAAGTTCAGATAGGCGAAGACGAAAAAGGCTATTATATTACCAAAGACGATAGAAATATTAAAATCGATTTAGGCGGGCAGGCAAAAGGCTACGCCGCTGATTTGGCGGTAGATATCTGTAAGAAATATTACCTAAAAGGCGCGATTATTAATATAGGCGGCAATGTTTACGTGTATAAAACTAAGCCTTTGGCGGGCGGCGGCGCACAAAAATTTACCGTCGGTCTGAAAATGCCCGTAACGAGCGAACATAAATATTTTTGCGCTATACTTGCCGAAGACACTTCGCTGGTTACCAGCGGGGATTATGTAAGATATTTTACTTACGACATAAAAGATGGTAACGAAACAAGAACAATAAAATACGCGCACATATTAAGCCCGTTTACAGGCCTTCCGGTCAACATTAAAAGAACCGGCGAGGACGCTTCTTCGGATACTTTTGACAATACAGGTTTGACCTCGGTTACCATAATCAACAAAAGCTCGGAGCTAGCGGATATATGCGCCACTATCGTAATGCTTCTTGGTATGGAAAACGGCATTAAATTTATGGAAAAAAACGGCCTAACCGGAGTTTTAATCTCTCACGACAAAAAATACGCAGCGGTAGGCAATGTGGAAATAACCGAACATAAGCTCGGCTATGAAGATTATCAACCTTATGAATTAGACGGAAAAGTATACGGTTTTAATAAATGAACGAGCAAAAAGTAAAACAATTAAAATCATCTCGGCCTTTTGCCCTTTGGGATATAGCCGTTTTAGCGCTTTTGGCTGTGGCTGTCATAGCGTTGTTGGCGGCCAGCGTCAGCATAAAAGAGCAAGGCGCTAATGTGAGGGTGTATGTTAACAACGAGATTTTTAAGGACTACGATATAACGGAAGACGGGCGATTTGAAATAACCGATTCTGACGGCGATATTTTAATGTTCTTGGTAATTAAGGACAAAACCGCTTGGGTGGAAAATTCTACCTGCCCCGACCATATATGCGAAATGTCCAAAATAAGCGACGCGCCCCAGCAGATTGTTTGCCTGCCCAATAATGTCTATATAAAAGTCTTGGGCAAAAGCGATATAGACATAGATATAGGTTAATTTTTATGAGAAATAAATTTTTGCTAAGAATCGCCAGAATTTCTGTTTTTACAGCGGCGGCGCTTGTGATGCACTATCTAGAAAGCCTGCTTCCGCCTTTGCTTGCTTTTGCGCCCGGTTCTAAGATAGGCTTGAGCAATATCATAACCTTGGCGGCCATAATTTTTTTGGGTTATGCGGACGCGTTTGTGGTATTGGTAGTAAGGTGCGTTATAGCGTCGATGTTTGGCAATGTTTTCGGGCTTGTTTATTCGCTGGGCGGCGGGGTGTGCGCTTTTATCGTTATGTCGCTTTTATATCGTTTTTTATGCCCCAAAATCAGCTTAGTGGCGATAAGCGTTTCTGGAGCTGTCGCGCACAACGTCGTTCAAACGCTTATAGCCGCCGCTATAGTGCGCCAAATCAATTTGATAATAATACTTCCTATGATGCTTGCCGCCTCAATAATCGCGGGCGTCTTTGTCGGTATTGTGGTGTATTTTTTAGTAAAATATCTGCCCTTAAGCTTGTTTGTCGACAGCTCTAACTCAAATCTTTCAAAAGAGCAGATAAATAAGATTTTTGAGGAAAAGTAGTTATTATTTACGCCTCAAGGTTTTTTAAACTTTGCTAATAGTTTTGCCAAAGATAGATTTTTAGGCACAAAAAAACAGGCTGTTGTATAAACAGCCTGTTAGAGATTTTAGACACAGATAAGGGGATAAGAAGACAGACAAGCAAGGCCTGAAACATTCGGATAACAATAGTGTTAAAACCGTTGGCATTTTCAGGACTTGTTACCTTA